>DASPXY010001037.1:0-4199 GCA_035637055.1 Gemmataceae bacterium
CTTCGCCTCGGGGAAGCGCCCCGTCACGCCGCGGAACGCCTGCAGCAGTTCCCAGCCACCCTTGCGCGGAAAGTCAATACCGATAAACAAGACCTCACGTGTATCGTAACGCTTGTCCGGGATGAACTCGGGAATCGCTTCGAGGTTGATGCCGCCGCCGATGGCGACGACACGTTCGGCGGGCACGTCGAAGTCGGTGAGGAAGGACTGACGCAGATACTCGCTCATGCAGAAGATCTTGCTCAGCCCGTGGTAGACCTTCTTTTCGTAGGCCAGGGCCCGGTCGATCTTGCGGGTGCTGAGTCCCTTCGGCGCGTGGGGACTGCGGAGGAGGTCGGCGAGGTTGCCGTCGTTGTACGAGAAGCAGCGCGCCCGGCCGTCCATCAGGCTCGGGCCGTCGAACATGGCGCCGATCTGAATGAAATCGTGGTCGAAGTCGTCCGGTTGGAGGCGTTTGCGGATCTCGGCGGTGAGGGCGTTGCGATAGCCGAGATCCATGTAGAAATGCTCGCGCCAGACCTTGCGCCGGGGGTTGATGTTTCGCAGCATGTAGAGGTAGCGGTTCCAGGCCGGCACCTCGACGCCGAAAGCCCGGTGCAGCCGGCCCTGGCGTTGCAGTTCGGTGAAGAAGAAATAGCTGCTCGATGACCATTGCCGCCGGTCGAACGGGTTGCGCGCGATCCGCCCGCTGCCGACCATGCCCACAAGCTTCGTCATGTTCGCCTCCCGTTCCGTAACTCTGTCACTTCCGGGCCACGCGCTCGCACACCGCTAACACATCGGCGAGCAAGCGGTCACTGCCGCCGAGTGCCTCCGCGTACCGCCGACCAGCCTCCGCAGTTCGCTCACGCAAGGATGAATCCTCCCACGCCCGCCGAATGGCATCGGCCAGAGCGACGGGATCGGCCGGCGGGACGAGAATCGCCTCATCGCTGAGAATGCCATGTGTCGCCGGGCCGTCAGTCATCACGACACACTTCTTGAGAGCCATCGCCACGAGATACGAGCTGACGCCGATCGCGCGGATGCTGCTCGGCAGCGTCGTGAGGACGATCAGTTTCGCTCCCCGCATCCGCTCCAGCCAACTCGCCATGCTGCCGTCGTCCTCGACGGGCCGCACATTCGCAGGCAGGTCGTCGAGTGACAACGGCGTGCCGTTCTGCTCCATGAGGGCGCGATCGTGGTACAGCAGGACGGCGGGGTAGGTCAGCAGCCGCATCGCCGCGAGGAACGTGTCGAGATCGCGCAGCGACCGACCGCCGGTGATGATGTAATCGCCGTCGGCCGAGAGTTCGTTGGCCGGCGGAATGCCTTCCCAGGAGTTGACCTTGAAAGGCACGTAGGTCGATCGCTCCGGCGTGATGCCGAAGTAGCGATTGTAACCATCGAGGTCTTTGAAGTAGTGAATAAAGTGATCGACGCGCTTGAGGAGCACGCGCTGCAGCCGCGCCGCGAGTCGTTGTTTCCACGTCACCGGCTTGACGAACATGATGTCCACCGAGACGAAGCGGCAACCGCTGAAGGGCAAGAGCCAGCGCAGCAAGCACAGCAGCCACAGGTAGGGCTCGCCACCGTCCAGGAGCAGCACATCATAGCGGAAGGAGATAAAGAAGATGCGAAAAGCACTTAGTGCTCGATTGCTCGCGCCGAGGTAGCGGTGAACGATCTTGTCGCCGGGGGCGAGGTGATCGAGTTCGGGAATGTTCGACAGGACGCGCAGCGGCCGCTCCGCCGGCGATGGCGTGACGGTGCGCGCGACCTGTTCCTCTACGCCGGTTGACGGCATGTCAACCTCCTCCGCCGAACGGCCAACGTCTCGAACAACTCTTGATACCGCCGGGCTTGCGCTGCGAACGTGAACTGCTCCTGCACGCGCTGCCGGCCGCGCGCCCCCATCGCCCGCCGCTCCGAGTCCGAGCCGAGCAGGTCGCTCAGGCGCCGGGCCAGCGCAGCGGCATCGCCCGGAGGCACTAGATAGCCACTTTGCCCCTCTTCAATCACTTCAGGGGTGCCACCGACGGCTGTCGCGACCACCGGCACGCCGGCGGCGAACGCTTCCAGGACGATGACCGGCAGCCCCTCGGTGTACGAAGGCAGCGCCACGAGGTCGCAGTGCGGCAGGAAACGCCCCAGGTCGGTGCGGAACCCTGCCAGCACGAACCGCTCGGCCAGTCCTCGCTGGGCGATCTGGCGGGCCAGGGTCTCGCGCAGTGGCCCGTCGCCGAACAACACAAAGCCTACGTCACGATCCGCCCGCGTGACGGCGGTTGCCGCCTCGACCAGGACGCCGAAACCCTTTTCCGGACTGAGCCGACCGGCGGCGCCGACGAGCCGCTGCGGCGGTCGAGGGAAAAAGCTGTGCAGCTCCTCGCGGGCCGACGGATCAGGTGCGGCGAAAGCGTCCGGGCCGATGGCGTTGCGGATGACGACGACGCGCTCGGAGGCGACGCCGGCGCGCCGGACCTTCACCGCCTGCGCTTCGGAGACGCACACGACGCGATCCATCCAGCGCACCACCAGCCGATCGAGTGTTTCGTTGACGCGAACCTTGAAGGTCGCCCCGGTCCAGCCGTGCGACACCGACACAACCGGCACGCCCACTCGACGGGCCGCGAGCAGACCAATCAGATCGGGCTTGTAGCCGCTGCAGCACAGCACGTCCGCCCGCAGCCGTTGCAAGTGTGCCGCGACCTCGGCGACCGCCCGTCGCAACGCGCCGATGTTGTGTTGCAATTCGATCGCTTCAAAGCCGTGCCGCCGCGCCTCGTCGAGCAACGGCCGCGCGCGACCGCCTTCCGAAAAGGAGAGAAACACGGAGCGGTAATGTTCCGGAAGGCTTTGGGCTAACCCGAGCACTTGCCGCTCCGGTCCGCCGACGAACGGCGATGCCATTAGCTGCGCGACGATCATTGGCACCCCATGTCGTTTCTGGTGTAATGCGCTCGTTTTTGTTCGTAGTACCGCCTTCAGGCGGTTGGGCACCCCGCCTGGGGGTGGGACTGAGAATGGAGTAGAGCGGTGCTGCGAATGGAATAGAACCGGACCGCCATCCTGAACGACTCCGTTCAGCCGCCGAGGCTGAGTGGGGGTCATACTATCGGAAAGCTGTCGTGCGGCCCCGGTCGGGTGCAGGGGGTTGTCAGGTCGCCATCGCCCCCAGGATGCCCAGGATCTTTCCCACCTGAGGAAGGTAGTACTCCGGCCGGTCGATGAATACCACATCGCCTTCCAACTTCGCGAAGCGCCAGTTGTTGCCTGTGGTCACAGCCCCGTACACCGGTGCGGCGGCGACGCCGGCCCGTTCGTTGAACGTCCGCGCCCCCACCATCGCCGCGACGCACTGGCCCAGGCCACTGGGAATGTCCTCGCGCTTGGCCTCCACAACGGCGACGACCGGATGACTCAGAAAGAACCGCTCGGGGGATCGCGCCAGCAGATAATCACAGACGCCGCTCAACCCGCGGTCCTTGTCCACGTCGAACGTGATGCCGCTGAAAAGGTTGAGTCGGTGGGCCGAGAGCCGCACCGCCTCCATCAGGATGGGGGCAATGATCATCTCCGAGCGGGCTTTCTCGGTGTTCATCGCCAAGGCGGCCGGGCTCCACTCATCGAGAAATTCGCGGAGCCGCTCCGTCACCGCGACTTCCGGAGTGGCGGCAAACAAGTCCACGTCTTCGCGCAACGTGAGGCCGAGTCGCTCTCGCGCCGTCCGGAGGTCGAAATCGCTGTATGCCATCGTCTGCAAGCCCAACAAAGCGTCAAGAGCACGGCGGCCTCCCAAGGAACTACAGCGGACATGCCCGCGGTGAGGTCTTGGGAGTATGACGTCAGGGGACGGGGGATGCCGCTCAGCTTTGTCGTTCCGCGGCCCCCTTCAATAAACCTGGCATGAGTAGCCAGTGCCAATGATCTCCCAACGGCCGTTAATCCACCGAAGAAAAATCAACTGATCCTCCGCCGTCAAACTCCACACCTGTGCTTCGATGTAATCCTTATGATCATACTCGAAGTGGACCGCACAAAGCTCATTCCGCAATCCGTACTTCTCCAAGTCGTCACATCGCGGCTCGGTGTTGTACCCCACGAAGAAACTGGCGCCTGCTTTGCTCCTCAGCTGGGCACAGAACTGCTTCGTGAAAGCAGCGATAGCCACGGCGAGTTCCTCCTGCTTCGCAGTGCCGAACAGCTCCAAGTAGAGG
>DASPXY010001038.1:0-7224 GCA_035637055.1 Gemmataceae bacterium
TTTCGGCAGCGGCACCCGTGCCCGCTCCTCTTCCAGCGACCGGCAATACCCGCAGCCTTTGCACCAGCCCAGGCTTTCGGGATTCATCAGTTTGCCGCCGCAGCGCGGGCACACCACCGCGACCGATTCCGCCGGAACACTGGGCGCTTTGCTCTCGGCAAGGGGTGGCGGGGAGGATGCGGGAACCTCCGGCACGATCGGAGGCAGTTCGAGGACCGCACGGGAAAGCGTGCCTCGGATTGGGTGGGTCTGGTCATCCGGGGAGGGTAATGATGGGTGAGTCATGGCCTTGACCTCAATTGCAGAGAGGGGGGCAGCGTTTCCGTCCCTCAACTATAGGTCATGCCGATGCCCGAGCAAGCGAAGTGTTGTTCGTAGTCCCGCCTTTAGGCGGCATCACGTGTTCCGCCTAAAGGCGGGACTACGAACAAGGCGTCGTTTCTTCTTGCGCTAACACCAGCGGCGCTTGTCCACCACGTTGCGCAGCGGTTGGCCCGCCACGAAACGGCGCACGTTGTCCAGCAACGTCTCCAGGTGGCGCTCCGCCACGCGCGGCGAGGCGGCGGCGCAGTGCGGCGTGATGATCACGTTCTCCATCCCCCACAACGGATGATCCGCCGGCAGCGGCTCGACCTCGAAGACGTCCAGACCCGCCCCGGCGATCTCGCCCGCCTGCAGCGCCGCCGTCAGGTCCGCCAGATCGACGATCACGCCGCGCCCGATATTGATGAGATAAGCGCTCCGCTTCATCTGTCTCAGGCGGGCGCGATTAAAGAGCTTGTAAGTCTCCGGCGTGTGCGGCGCCGCGATGACGACAAAATCGCTCCGAGCAAGCGCCTCATCGAGCGAAAGCAGTTCGACGCCGGCGGGCGGGCTTGTCGCCGTGGGCTCCACGCCCACGACGTGCATGCCGAACGCCAGGCCGCGCCGCGCCGTCTCGCTGCCGATGCCGCCCAGGCCGATCACCCCGAGCGTGCAATCGGCCAGGGTCATCGCCGCCCGGTCGGACGGATGCACCTCGCCCGGCCCGCCGTAGCCCGGCAACTCGTTGGGCGTGCGCCCGAGCATCTGCCAGTGACGCCGCGTCTGCTGGCGGAGATAAATATGGAAGTTCTTGGCGAAGCAGAGAATGAACCCGAAAACGTGGTCGGCGATCACGTCGCTGAAGATGCCGCGCATGTTGGTGACGAGCACCGGCGACTCGACGAGTTCGGGATAGAGATACTTCTCCATGCTGGCCGTTGGCGACTGCGCCCAGCGCAACTTGCGCGCGGCGGCGAGCAGCGGCGGCGTGAGGTAGCCGAACAGGGCATCGGCGTCGGCAACCTCGGCGATGGCGTGGGCCTCGTCGCGCGCATTGACGACGGCCATCGGCGCGGCGGCAGCCTGGATGCGAGCAAGGCGGTTCTCGGAAACCGGCGGATAGATGACGAGTTTCATGAAGGGGATATCCGGATTCGGGGTTGGGGGTGAGGGAGGAAGCCCACGGGCCGCGGCCCGTGGGCTTGGAGCATCATCTCCCCGCGCAGCGCCACGACGCGAAATATTACACAAATTGCTTGTTCTTCGCCAGCGCCCCTCTTACAATCGCCCCGTCATCACGTTGAAGCGCCAAGGAGCGCGGCGACTCTCGCCGCGCCGGCTTCACCCATCGTGTCCTACAGCTGAGGAGGGTCCCACGCGATGAACGACCCACAGGAACCTAACCAGGACCGCCCCGGGTTGTCGCGCCGCGAGTTTCTCCGAGGGTCCGGCGTCGCCGCCGCGGCGACCGCCCTGGGCACCACGACACTTCAGGAAGTCGCCGAAGCCGCCCAGCCCGCCGCTCCGCCCGCCCACGGCCCCATGCCGGTCAAGCTCACCTTGATGGTCAACGGCCGCCGCATGAACACCAACGTCGAGCCGCGCGTCACCCTGCTCGACGCCCTGCGCAACTACCTCGACGTCACTGGCTGCAAGCGCGTCTGCGACCGCGGCACCTGCGGCGCCTGCACGGTGATGCTGGACGGCAAGCCCATCTACTCCTGCTCGATGCTCGCCCTCGAAGCCCAGGGCAAGCCGATTCGCACCGCCGAATCGCTTGTGACCGACAAGGGCCAACTCGACGCCGTGCCCGCCGCCTTTGTGCGCTACGACGCCCAGCAGTGCGGCTTTTGCACGCCGGGTTTCGTCGTCGCCATCCGCGCCGTCCTCGACGCCAACCCCAAGGCCACGCCGGCGGACATCGAGCGCGGCCTCGCCGGCAACATCTGTCGTTGTGGCACTTACGAACAAATGCGCGACGCGATTTACGCGCTGTGCAACCAGAAGAGGGGGGGATAAGCCATGCCGTGGCCAGAAAAACGCCGACTGCTCGGCACCAAGGTCCAGCGCCTGGACGGCCCCGACAAGGCCACCGGCCGGGCCAAATATAGCTTCGACATCAATCGCCCAGGCATGCTGCACGCGATGATCCTGCGCTGCCCGCACGCCCGCGCCACCATCAAGGCGATCAACACCGCCGCCGCCGAGAAGATCCCCGGCTTCCGCGCCTTTCACATCATTACCCAGGTCGGCGCCACCTGCACCTGGGCCGGACAGGAGATCATCGCCGTCTGCGCCGACACCGAGGAGCACGCCAACGACGTGCTGCACGCCGTGCGCGTCGATTACGACACCTCCTTGCCCTTCTTCGTCAAGGAAGAGGACGCCCTGCGCGAGGCCGACGGCGGCAACGCCCCGAACACGGTCGGCGCGCCGAACGTGAGCGTTGGCGGTTCGTCCACCACCGCCAACTTCGACCAGAACGCTTTCCGCGACGCCGTCGTGGTGGAGCAGAGTTACGGCGTGCCGGTCATCTGCCACCAGTGCCTGGAATCGCACGGGCTCGTCGCCGAGTGGGACGAGGCGCAGCAGAACCTGACCGTGTGGGCCTCGACTCAGGCTGTCCCGCTCACCGCCGGCCAGCTGGCGCAAAACTTCAAGATCCCCGCCACGCGCGTCAAGTGCATCACGCACTACATGGGGGGCGGGTTCGGGAGCAAGTTCGGTCCTGACATTCAGGGTATCGTCGCGGCGGAACTGGCACGCAAGGCTCGCGCCCCCGTCAAGCTGATGCTCAACCGCGCCGACGAGGTGATCGGCGGCGGCATGCGGCCGTCGGCCTACGGCACCGTCAAGATCGGCGGCCTCAAGAACGGCACCATCCAGGGTTACGAAATCGACTGCTGGGGCTCGCCCGGCGTCGGCACCGGCAGCACGGTCAACTTCAACCTTTTGCCCTACGTTTACACGACGATTGCGAACGTGAAGCGGCGGCATCGAGTCATCCGCCTGAACACGCAGCGCGTTCGTGCCATGCGGGCGCCCGGTCACCCGCAATGCTGCGTCCTGACCGACCAGGCCGTCGATGATCTGGCGGCACGGCTCGGCCTCGACCCGATGCAGGTGCGGCTGCGCAACCTGCCCGCGAACCAGGGTCAGGGTCAGGCGTTCCTGGCGCTGCGGAACACGATTTATACTCGCGAGATCGAAATTGCCCGTAAACTCTCCGAATGGGAGCGCAAGTGGCACGCGCCGGGCCGCGGCGAGAAGGGGCCGATCAAGCGCGGCATCGGCATGGCGCTGCACACCTGGGGCGGCGGCGGCGGGGCCAACAACGACGTCCGCGTGACCATCAACGCCGACGCCTCGGTGCTGGTGCGCAGTTCGACGCAGGATCTTGGCACCGCCGAACGTACTCTGCTGGCGATCGTCGTGGCCGAGGTACTCGGCCGCGAGCCGCGCGACATCACGGTGCGGATCGGCGAAAGCGACATCGGCCGTTCGACGCCTTCCGGCGGCAGCACGACGGCGCCGGGCACGGCGCCGGCGGCCCTGAACGCTGGCACCGCGGCGCGCGACGCCTTCCTCGCAGCGATCGCGCCGACGATGAACGCCCAGGCCGGCGACCTGACGCTCGAAGTCGGTCGCGTGGTCAATCGCACCAACAACCAGTCGCTGACGTGGCAGCAGGCGTGCGCCCGGCTGCGCAATAACCCGGTGGAGGTTTCCGGCAACTGGACGCCGGGGCTGTCGAACCAGGGCGTCGGCGGCGTGCAGGTGGCCGAGGTCCGCGTCGATACCGAGACCGGCGTGGTGGCCTGTACCAAGGTCGTCGCGGTGCAGGACTGCGGCCTGGTCGTCAACAAGTTGGGCTGTGAATCGCAGGTGGCCGGCGGCGTCATCATGGGGGTCAATTACGCCCTGTTCGAGGAGCGTATCATGGACCGCCGCACCGGCCGGCAGTGTAATCCGAACATGGAGTTTTACAAGCTGGGCGGCATTCAAGACATGCCGAACATTGTCGTCCACATGATGGACATGCCGGAGCGCGGGGTGATCGGCATCGGCGAACCGCCGACGATCTCAACCTGTGCCGCTGTCGGGAACGCGGTGTTCAACGCGATCGGGGTGCGCGTGCCGAACGCGCCCTACACCCCCGAGCGCGTCCTCGCCGCCCTGGCCACTCGAAAAGGGGGTAACGGTTAATGAGGAATTTCACCTATTTCAGACCTACAACAGCCGAGGCTGCCGTCGGGCTGCTTGAGAACCGCTGGGGCAACACCGAACTGCTGGCCGGCGGCAGCGACCTGCACGAGCTGCAGAAGGACTACATCGCCCAGCCAACGCGCTTGGTGAGCCTCAGCGGCATCAACGGCTTCGGCACCATCCAGACCGACGCCGCCAACCCGCCGCAATGGATGCGAATTGGCGCCGGTGCCAAGATCGCGGACATCGCCGCGAACGCTGACATCCGCCAACGCTTCGCGGCACTGTCACAGGCGGCCGCTGAACTGGGGACACCGCAGATCCGTAATGTCGGTACGCTCGGCGGCAACCTGTGCCAGCGCAATCGCTGCTGGTACTTCCGCGACGAGCACGTCCAGTGTCTGCTCAAGGGCGGGCAGCGCTGTTTCGCCGTCGATGGCGAGAACCGCTATCACGCCATCTTCACGCAGGGCCATCGCTGTGTGATCGTCCATCCCTCGACACTGGCCCCGGCGCTGATCGCCCTGGGCGCCAGCGCGGAGATCCTTGGCCCCGGCGGGCGGCGCACGTTGGAACTGGCGAAGTTCTTCCGCGCTCCGACCGACCAGACCACGCGCGAGCATACGCTGGCGTCGAACGAGGTGGTGATGTCGGTGACGATCCCGATTCGCGGCGCGGCGAGCGCCAGCTATGAGGTGAAGCACAAGCAGTCGTACGACTGGCCGCTGGCGCAGGCAGTGGTGGCGTTCCAGAACACCGGCGGCAAGGCGACCGGCGTGCGCATCGTGCTGGGGCACGTGGCGTCGACGCCGTACATCGCCGAGGCGGCCGCGAAGGCCCTGGAAGGCCGGGCGGTGAACGACGAAACGGTGGCCGCCGCTAGCCGCGCTGCCGTGGAGGGCGCCAAGCCGTTGTCGCAAAACGGCCACAAGCTTCGCCAGGTCCAGGTCGCGGTCAAGCGTGCGCTGCTGATCGCGGCCGGTCAGGCACGTTACTGGGAAGTGTAACTCGCAACGAGTGGTTAGTGGCTCGTGGTTAGTGGTCAGTCAAGAAGTAGCGGACCACTTTTCACTGACCACTAACCACGAGCCACTAACCACTATGGAAGACACACCGAGCGAATACCGGCCTCGCTGCATTCATCTGACGTGCAAGTCGATGATGGTCTACGGTGAGGCGTTCGAGCAGGATCCGGAGTATCAGGCCGGCATGGTCGAGTTCACCTGCATCTGCACCTTCAAGCCCGAAGGCCCGGATGGCGGCACGGCGTCGCTCGAACTCTGCTCCAACCCGGAGCGATCCTGCTTCCGCGAGTTCTAAATAGCAGCACGCAAAGGGGAAAGCGAACGAGCGGCGGGGTTTATCCCCGCCGGCCAGACGGCGGGGATAAACCCCGCCGCTCGTTCAGCACTTTCCCTCGCGCAGTGGAAGTGAGATAAAGCGGTTTTTAACCTCGCCTCATCTTCGCTTCAACTAACCCGACTATACTCCCTTCTTGACAGACCGCCCCGAACCGTGCCAGGGCGGTCCTCTCACTTTCTCAGCGCCTCAGGAGGGCGAAGCAGCAATGCGTCCATTCATCGGGGCTGTGGCGGCGTTGGCGTTTGGGCTGGTCGTCTGGGCAGCACCGCAAGGGGGCGAGCAAAAAGTGCCGCTCGACAAGGTGCCCAAGGCGGTCATGGACACCGTGAAAGCCAGGTTCCCAGGGGCCAAGTTGATCGGCGCTTCCAGCGAGAAGACCGGCGACAAACTGATCTACGAGGTCGAACTGGAGTTCAAGGGGCTCCATCATGACGTGACCCTGGAGCCTGACGGCAAACTGACTCTCATCGAACGCGAGATCGCCTTCAAGAACCTGCCGAAGAAAGTCCAGAAAACCCTGCAGAAGGCGAACCCGAAGGCGACCTACAAGTTGATCGAGGAAGTCATCAAGGTGGCAGGCGGCAAGGATACGCTGGAATACTACGAAGCCCACCTGGAAACGGCGGACAAGAAGGAGGTCGAGGTCATCGTCCTGCCCGACGGAACCCTCAAGCCGGCGGCCCAACCGGAAGGGAAGAAGGGCGACGACAAGAAAGAGAAGACCACCGGGAAGAAAGCCAAGGACGACTTTGCCGACTGGACGACGCATTTCGCTGTGGACAAAAAAGACCTCGTTTCAGTCGGCCGCAACCCGTACTTCATCCTGGAGCCGGGGTATGACCTCGTGCTGGAAGGCGGTGACGAGCGGATTGTGGTGAGCGTGCTGCACGAGACGAAGATGGTGGACGGCGTCGAGACGCGGGTGGTGGTGGAGGACGAGACCAAGGGCGGCAAACAGGTCGAGATCTCCCGCAACTACTTCGCCATCTGCAAGCGCAGCAACAGCGTGTACTACTTCGGAGAGGATGTTGACATCTACAAAAACGGCAAGGTGGTCGGCCACCCCGGGGCGTGGTTGTCGGGCGAGAAGGGGGCGAAGTTCGGCCTCATGATGCCCGGTCTGCCGCTGGTCAAGGCCCGCTACTATCAGGAAATCGCCCCGGGCGTCGCCCTGGACCGGGCCGAAATCGTCAGCGTGACCGAGACCCTCAAAACCCCGGCGGGCGAGTTCAAGAACTGCCTGAAGACTCTCGAAACGACCCCGCTGGAGCCGGAAACCCGAGACTTCAAGGTCTATGCTCCCGGCATCGGCCTGATTCAGGACGGGAAGATGAAACTCGTCCGCTACGGCAT
>DASPXY010001039.1:0-3834 GCA_035637055.1 Gemmataceae bacterium
GCGGCGCCGAAGATGACGAAGACGCACGGCTGCGGCAGGAGCGCCTTCGGGGTGCCGTGGGTCAGGGGGTTGACCAGTGTCGGAGGGGGTGTTGCGGTAGCCATCGTCAATCTCCCAGCCGGTGGCGCGAGACGATCGGAGCGGGACGTTGCTGAGGGGCATTATAGCGGCAAGGGCGAAGGGGACGAGGCGGGCGCCCTGCCCCGAATTGTCTCGATCTGTCTCTGTTGGGACAGTCAAAGTCTTCTTCCCTGGCTGCGGGGCGAGTGGTAGGATGAAGTGTCGGCAAAATGGATCTCATTTCATGTCACGCCGACACCCTCTCGGGCTTGCCCTCGCGTCGAGGGTGCGCGCTGCTCCCGAGAGGTCCCTGCGGCCTGGCCGGAAAAGGGACTTACCGCCCAACCGTGCAGTTCGGCAGGGTCTTCTTGAACGCCGCGACCCCGGCGTCCGTCACCCCGGGGCAGTCGGCAATGGCCAGGCCCTGCAGCCCGGAGAGTTTGTGCAGGGCGGCCAACCCCTGATCAGTGACCGCCGTCCCGGACAAGCCTAACTCCGTGAGCGGCAACGCGGCCAGCTTCCGCTCCGAGCGAAGCGCGGCCGGAAGTCGGAAGACCAGGAGCCGGGCGAGACCGTCGCCACGCACGCGGGGAAAGGACCGCAACCGACGAGACATCCGGCGACGTGTCCGGGTGAGTGGAGATACCCTCGGACACCTGCCTTCTCAGAAAAGCGCCGGAACCTGCTGGCTTTTCCTATCGCCTTCTGGCACGAATGGCACCTTTTTCCACCCCCTTTTCCACCCCGGTTGGCACCTTTTCCACCCCGACCCCTTTACGCTTCGCCCCCGGCGGTTCTGGCTAGAGATTGCCGCGAGCCGTGGCTGGCCCGATAACGAGGTCATCCTGAGCGACTGCACCCTCGGCCTGCCATCCCTGGGAGGAACCCGCCATGACGCTCCCCGACGACGCGCCGCATCAGTTCGTCGATCGGATGATGCGCCAAACCCTGACGCATCCCGACAACCTGCGGTCACTGTTGTTCCAGGTGGTGCCCAACCTCGCCCCGGGCTTTGACTGCGGCAAAGCCCGCTTGCTGGAACGCGAATTCCCGCTCGACGACTGGCGCCACCGCGTGGCCGACTTGCCTTTCGAGATCCCCTATCGCCTCGGCACCGCGGAACGGTGGGCACTGGTCTGTGTGCTGCTCGAACACCAGAGCGACACCGATCCGTTGATCCCGTTGCGGCTGCTGTATTTCGCCGTCGTCTACTGGGAGCGGCAGTGGTACGAGTGGGAGCGTCTGCCGAAGAAGGGACGACCGGCGCTGACCCTCGCGCCGGTGCTGCCCATCGTCCTGTACACCGGCGCGCGGCCGTGGGGCAGCAACCGGAAACTGATCCAACTGCTCGGCGAGCCGAAGGCATTGCACGGGTTCGCGCCGGCCTGGGAGCCGTTGTTCTGGAACGTCGCCGACTAGTCGCCGGAAGCGCTGTTGCAAAGCGGCGAGGCCTGGCTGCAACTGCTGGCGGTGATCCGGTCGCAGGAGGCCGACGCCGCTGACTTCGTGCGCGTGTTCGGGGAGGTCTTTGGGCGCGTGCAGAACTTGCATGGCGAGGATCATCCGCGCTGGTATGATTTACTGCGGGCGGTGTGGGCGTGGGGGCACTGGCGGCGTCCACCCGCAGAACGGGCCGCCTTGGCGGCAGCGGCGGCGGCCAGCCAACAGGAACTGAGCCGCCGGCAGGAGGTGCAAGTCATGGGACAGACGATTGCGGAAGCGCTGATTGAAGAAGGCATGGCCAAAGGGGCATTGTTGGCCACCCGCGCCAGTCTCCGCACCCTGCTTGAAAAACGCTTCGGCAAGTTGCCGGAGGCCCTGATTCAACGAATCGATGCCACCGTGGACATCGAGGGCTTGCAGGAGGCATTCCACCAGGCAATCGACCTGAAGACCCTTCAAGATCTCAAACTGTAGCTGACGCGCCAGGGAGATGGTTTCGCCCGCCCGAGGGACGGGCCGCGTTGGCGGCAGCGGCAGAGGCCAGCCAAACGGAACTGAGCCGCCGTCAGGAGGTGCAAGTCATGGCACACACACGATTGCGGAAGCGCTGCTCGAAGAAGGCATGGCCAAAGGGAGAGTGGAAGGTCGAGTGGAAGGTCGAGTTGAAGGTCGAGTTGAAGGGGCGTTGTTGGAAGCGCGGGAACTGCTCCGCGGTTTGTTGGAGGAGCGCTTCGGCGCCTTGCCCGAAGCGCTGCGGCAGCGGATCGAAGGGGCCACGGATCTGACACGGTTGCGGGCCGCCTGCCGACAATCCCTGCATCTTAGCAAGGTCGATGAACTGGTCCTGTGACAGACAAACGAAATTGGAACGAAATTGGAACGAAATTGGTGTCAGCCGCTCATGCCGCCCCGCGGCACCCAGAAAGCATGAAATAACATCCCGACTGGTATACTTCCGGTCATCTGGAGGGGCGTTATTTCAGAGCAGTTGATATTGCTGCCGCACGCCGGGCCGCAACAATATGAACTGACACCAATTTCCCTCCAATTTCCCTCAATTCGTGCCTTGCTGGGCTGTACTCCGGAGGGCGACAATATGCTTATCAAAGTTGATAGACCCGATTTGGCCTGGCAAGTTGCCATTCAGAGGCGCGAAGCCATTCTCTGGATCGGCTCAGCCTTCTCTCACCTCCGCCAGGCCGACCGGCTCGGGGCATTAGAAGAAGTGCTCCTGTGCCCTTGGGCTGCTGTTTACGTTGACGCCGACCGGTTACCGTTGCTGGAGTTGATTGAGCGACACCGGCAGATCGGATCGCTGGTACTTCGTGTCTTCGATGACGCGTCACCCGGTGCCCTGCCCCCCAACCGACTGCCGATTTACCGTCTGCGCGGCCCGAAAGGGAGTGTAGGACCTGGGGCCACGAGTGACCCGGCTGCCTTGCTGGCACGGTACGCAATGCTCAAACAGGCGCCCGTCGGTCTGGAGGTCTTCGCGCTGGGCATCGAAACTCCTGAAGACACCGCCGCCCTGTTGGAGGCTGTGAGCCTCGCCCCAGAGGCGTTCGGGCGGCTCGTGGTGACTTCTCCTGCTCCCCCCGACCTCGCGCCCGTCGGCGCGAAAGCCAGCCGTGTCATCTGTTGGTGCGCGAGGCGAGATGAGTTCGTGCGGGTTCTCCCCCCTCCCGGCGCCTCGGGCGAAGCGGCAGATGCCCACATTTTGGTGCAGACCGCCACGGGTCCGCAGCAAGTCGATCTCGGTCCTTGCATCGAGCCCGGGCACCCGATCACGACCGCCTTCCAGTTCGTGTCGGCTGGCGAAATCCTCGCTGAAACTCGTCCGAACGAGGAGATGGTCCGCGCCTTCCTCGCCGACCCAGCCGGCAGCTGGCTGCCTTACGCAGCAGGGATCCCTTACCCTCGCCATCGACCGTACGAGAAGTTGCTCCTGAAGGAACTAAAGAAGTTCGGCAGGGAAGGACCCGCGGCTTCGTGTACCGCTTGGCTCGCGGCGGAGGATGGCTCTGGGGCCACGACGGTCCTGCGCCAGGTCTGCCTCGATATTGCTCGGCAGGGCTACCCGGTTCTGGTCGCGCGGGGTAACGCCCCATCGTTCGACTTCCAGCAAGTCTCGGGCTTCCTGACTAGAGCGACCGATCGGCTCGCGGCGGCCGGCGTGTCAGTCCCGGATCTCCCTTGGGTCATCGCGTTCGATGCAGAGCATACCCAACTGCACTGGGAGTTTCTCTCCGGCGTCGCCAACGGGTTGAAAAACCTACAGAAGCCCGTGCTGGTTCTGGCTGTGCGGCCTCTTGGAGTCAGGTACGACGCCCG
>DASPXY010001040.1:0-3809 GCA_035637055.1 Gemmataceae bacterium
TTCATCGGCCGCGCCCGCAGCCTCTGGACGCCGCGGGCCCTGGAGACGCTGGCCTTCGCCGAGCCCGTGGACACCGACGCGCACCCGACCTTCGACCCGATCGGCAGCCTGCTGGTGGGCGTGCGCCTGCCGGCGAATGGATTCGCCCAGGTCCGACTCCTGATCGGCCTCGTCAAGGATAAGGGACAGGCCATCGCCGTGGTGGCGCGTCACCTCCGCATCCCGGGCGCAGAGGCCGTACCCGTGTCCCGCCGACGGAAGGCACTCCACCCGATCGGCCACGGGGAGATCCCTCCCGGAACCCCGCGGCCCTATGCCGAGTTCTCGGGGGACGGCAGGAAACTACTGGTCCGCACCCCGTTCACCCCGCGGCCCTACGACCACACGCTCTCGAACGGCCGGGGGCACGTCGTGGCGCTGACCAACCGCGGGCTCCACACGACCGCGAGCGTCAACGCCCAGCAGAACCGTCTGACGCCGGACGCGCCCGATCCCGTGACGCGCGAGGTTCCCGGAGAGGCGTTCTACCTGTACGATCCCGACGCTCGGGAGTGGTTCTCGCCGACCTATCACCCGCTGAACGACGCCAGAGCCGCGTACCAGGTCGAGTTCGGTGTTGATGGGGCCGCCACCTACCGGATGACGTGCGCAGGGCTCGAAACGGAGTTGACCGTGTTCGTGCCGCCGGAGGAACAGGTGGGCGTGTACCTGCTGACCCTCCGGAACCGAGAGGGCATCGCCCGTCGGCTACGGGTGGCGCCCTATTTTCAGATGGTGCTGGCGGACCAGCCGGAGAATGCCGGACCGCTGCAAATCCACTCTGGGGAAGGTCGCAACGCGCTGTACTTCGTGAACCCGCGCAACGTGTTCCGCAGCGGGCCGGCCTTTGTCGCCCTGTCCTGCGCGCCGCAGTGCGTGGAGAGCAGAAGGGGCCGGTTCTTCGGAGCAGGGCGCGGCGTCGCCCACCCCTACCTGGTGGAGCAGGGCAGAGCGGACGCGACCGCCGACGCGGACGACCGGCCGGTGGCCGCCTTCCTCACCACCCTGGAAATCCCCCCGCAGGACGAGGTTACCCTGGTGGTCCTCCTGGGCCAGGCCGGCACCCGCGAGGAGGCGGAGGCGGTCGTCCGCAAGTACCAGGATCCGGCGGCGGCACGGGCCAGCCTCGCCGAGACGAGGGCGTGGTGGCTGAGCCTGATGGACACGGTGAAGGTCCGGACCGGCAACCCGGAGTTCGACCGCTACCTGGACTGGCTGAAGTACCAGGCCCTGGCGGAGCGCATCTGGGCGCGGCGCGGGTTCTACCAGGCCAGCGGGGCGTACGGCTTCCGCGACCAGCTGCAGGACGCCGTCAACCTGCTCTGGGTGGACCCGGTGCTGGCGCGCCGGCAAATCCTGCTGCACGCCGGGCAGCAGTTCCTCGAAGGCGACGTCGTCCACTGGTTCCACCGCCTGCAGGACGGTCGAACAGGGTTCGTCGGGCGGACGTACGCCTCGGACAACCTCCTCTGGCTGGCCTGGGCGGTGGTCGAGTACGTGGAGGCGACCGGCGACGCTGCCATTCTGGACGAGTACACGCCTTACCTGGAGGCGGAGCAGCCCCTGCCCCCGCTGCCGGCCGGCAAGTCCGGGATGGGGTTCGACCCCCTGCGGTCCCCGTGGGAAGACTCGGTTTATCGCCACTGCCTGCGCGCGATCGACCTGGTCCTCGAACAGCGGATGGGCGACCACGGGCTGCCGCTGATTCTGACCGGGGACTGGAACGACGGGCTGGACGAGATCGGCAGTGAGGGCAAGGGGGAGAGCGTCTGGCTCGGCTTCTTCCTCTCCTACATCCTGGAGCGCATGGCCCCCCTGATGGAACGCAAGGAGGGCCAGGTCCGGGCCGACTACTACCGCCGGCGGCTGTGCGGGCTGCAGGACGCCCTGGAGGGCACCTGGAGGGAGGATCGCTACCTGCGCGCCATTCACGACGACGGCACGGAGATCGGCGTACGGGGCAGTGGCGTGTGGGAGATCGACGCCCTGACGGCCGCGTGGGCCGTCCTGGCGGGCATCAACCCGCAGCGCGGCCGGATCGTGTTCGACACGGCCCTGAGCATCCTCGAACAGGAGACGACCATCCTGCTGGGCTGGCCGCCGCTGCGCGAGGACACGACGCCTTACCTCGGCCGCAGCAGCTGGTATCCCGAGGGGGTGCGCGAGAACGGGATGTACTGCCACGGCGTGCAGTGGCTCGTCGGCGCCGCGCGGCTGTTGGCCGAACAGTGTCAGCGTGCGGGGGAGCACGCCGCGGCCCTCGCCTACCGCGACACGGCCTACCGCCTGTGGCTGAAGGTCTCGCCGATCCCTCATGTCCGCCCCGACGAGATCGAGACCTACGGGGGACAACCGAACAAGCAGGCGGCCGACCTGGTGACCACCTTCGACCCCGGCCGAATGATCTGGCACGGCTACACCGGGGCGGCGGGGTGGGTTTTCCGCCAGGCCCTCGAAGGGGTGCTGGGGGTGCGCCTGGTCAACGGCGCGCTGGTGCCCCCGTCGGACCTGCCCCCGGTGGGCGACCTCGGCACCCCGCGCGTCTCCCGGGACGTGAGGCGCAGCCCCCTGCAGGGCCCTGCGGGCTTACGGCCGCCCGCGCAACACGTCACCTGCCAGCCGCTCCCCGCCCCGGCCGAACCGCAGCGAACCTCAACAACGCGAGGATGAAGTCGATGGCGAACATTGCGAGCCTGGAGAAGCGTAACTGGCGAACAACGCGCTGCGGGAGCGCCGTCCTCGGCGTGGCGGTCGCGCTGGCTGCCTGCACCATCCTTGCGGAGCAGGGGGGCAACGCGCCGTTCCGTTTCCCGACCGTCCCTGCCCAGCACAAGCACACGCGGGCACTGCTGGAGAACGCGCTGCGCTACATCAACCCGCGGCACGGGATGATCGACAAGGTGTCCGGCTACCCGCTCGAAGGCTGGAATCACGACCCGGAGCAGAAGGTCTTCCTCCGCTCCTTCACCCAGTTGACCGCCATCGGGCAGTGGATGGAGCTGCTCGCCGACATCGCCGCCGGGCAGGTGGACACTCCCTTCTTCACGAGGGAGCAGGCGCTGGCGCAGTTGACCCACCTGGTCAGGACGCTGCGGCACGATCAGAAGGATCCCTCCCTGAGCGCCGACGGACTGCTGGGGAACTTCCTGGATCTGGCTACCGGCAAGCGGCTCGGCCCCCTCGCCTCCGACGTGGACAGGCAGAAGTTTCTGGCCGCGTTTGGCAAGGACAAGGGGGAGGCGCTCTGGCGCGCCCTGCAGGCCCGGGGGTGGATCGTCCCGCGCAAGAGCGGCCACGAGGCCGCCATCCAGCGCGGTCCCCGCTACGGCTACGACTTCTTCGACGGGCCGCTGGCGCCCTACGCCGACAAGGAGACCCGGCAGAAGGTGATGGACCTGCTCGACCAGCGCGTGGTCATGGTGGTGTTCGGGGACAACGCGAACCTGTCGATGTCGGCCGCGAAAACCATCGGAGCGCTCCTGCTGCCGGAGGTCAAGGACCGGCCCGCCGCGGCCGCGCTGCGGCGGGAGCTGGAGGCCTTCCTCGACGACCAAAGCAAGGGCTACGCCCGCCTGTACGACGCCGAGGCCGGCCTGTTCTACTTCGGCCGGGACGCCACCCGGGACCGGCTGTTCGGCTGGGAGGACGAGCAGGGGAAGTGGAAGACGGGCCACATGGATTACCTGGTCAACGAGTTCCGCGCCCCGGCGACCTTTGTAATCGTGCGCTACCGGCTGCCGGCCAACGCGCTCGCCAACCTCGGCTTCAAG
>DASPXY010001041.1:0-4389 GCA_035637055.1 Gemmataceae bacterium
ACACGCTCCGCCCGCCCTGGCGCGTCGCGGTCAAGGGCCTGCCACAGCGGCGATTCTGACGTCGCCAGCAGTGCCAGGAGCAGGTGGCGGACGCCGACGGCGGAACTGGTCAGCGCCGCCGCCTCGCGCTCCGCGCGTGCCAGGGCCAGGGCCGCCTCGCGATCGTACTGCAGGCCCGAGCCGAGCGGCAACGGCATCAAGCCCCGCTCACGCGCGCCGCGCACGTCGAGAGCATACAGTGCCCCGTGCTTCTGCACTAGTGCGAGTCCCCGGCGGCCGCACTCCTCGAACGTCATGCCCTCGGGGAAGGGGTTCGTCTGCGGAAAGCCCTGCGACTCGAGCACGAGGATATCACCCTTATCGACCAGGCGTCGCGTCGTCGCTCCGTTGAGAATAGCACTGCCGGCAGCCCACTTGCCAGGCTGCCAGCAACCCATCAGCGCGTGCTGGATGTCCGTCCCGGTCCCGCCGTCCTTGCCTGTGGAGATGAACAGAATTAGCGGATGGAGGTGGACATTCTCCAGACACGCGGCGAACAGCACCGCGAGGTCGATGCAGGTGCCCTCGCGATCGACAAGCACTTCACGCGGCAGCCGCAGCAACTGCCAGTCGGCATACGTCGGCGGCTCCCACTCGTAGGCAATGGCCGGGCGCCGGCGGCGCAGCGTCTGGTAGATCGCCTTGCAGATGCGCTCGCAGGCATCGGGGGTGGCCGACACCACCGCATCGGCGAAGCCGGCCACGCCGGGCAGGTAACGCCGCAAGCGCACTCGCGCCCGGGCGACAATGGTGTTCACGGTACGGCAGTTGGGCAGGACGAACCCTGCGAGTGATTCCTGATGCTTGCCGGGCCGCCACGCTCGCGGGGGCAGCACCTTGACCGTCACCGGCGGCGCCAGCGGCACCCGCTCCGTCCCCAGCCAGGCCTCCATTTGAATACTATGGGCCTCGTCTAAATCCTTTAACGCCGAGGTGACACACTGGAGCCGAACCGAGCGCAGGGTAACGCGCTCGCCCGCGGCCAGATTCGCGACGGGCGGCGTGCTGAACTCCGCGTAGCCGTGCAGCGTCAACCGTATCCGTATACCCGAGAGCGGCCGCTCGCCCTGGTTGTGCAGCGTGATCGCGGTGATACGCGGGATGTCGTTGTGAGCGAGGGCGTAGTTGAATTCCGGCTCGCACTGGACCGAGACAACCAGCGCCGGACCGTCCTCGGTCTCGCCGGGGGGAGCCTGCTGATCCGGCCCGACCGTCAGGCGGGTGTCGCCGATGCGCACTTCCGTGCCGGGCGGCAGCTCGACGCGGCCGCGCCCCTTGATGTTGACCCCGCCGACGTGCGTACCGTGCTTGCTGTCGATGTCCTCGATCCAGAACCGGCCGTTCCCATCCCTGCCGACGCGGGCATGTCGCCGCGAGACGAGGGTGTCCATCGCCAGGTTCAGATCGATGCCGGCGGCGTTGTTGCTACTGCGACCGACGACCAGTTCCGGCGCGTTCTTCTGGAAGACGGCCTGTTTGCCTGCAAGTCGATACTCAATGCGCATGGGGATATCACTCCGGAGCGGCTTTGTGGGAAACCGCGATGACTTTCGCACACCAGGCGTCGCCGGCCTGCTCCTCGACCTCGTGGAGGACGAAGGCCAGTGCCCGCGTCGCCTCGGTGGCCGGCGCTGCGAGCAGCTGGCCCGCCTCGATCCGTACCCACCATTCCTCGGGGGTGAGGGCGTTCGGCGCCCGCGTCCAGATGACCGCCGCTCGATCCGTCCCCGCCGGCGGCTCCACGCGCACCGTCAAGCGATGACGCTGCCCGGCGAAGATGTGGTTGTCGCGCTTCTGGGGGTTCGGGAAGATGACCTGCAGGTCACCCGCCGAGCCGAGGTTCAGCACCGTCAGGTAGCCGTCGGCGTCCGCGCCAATCTCCAGGCGGACCAGATCGCCGATTCGGGCCGAGGCGACGGGGATGGCTTCCCCGGAACCTTGCCCCTCGTCAATCGTGCCCTGCTCCCAGGTCGCTGGCCGGAACGGGGTGGCGGGGTCGGGAGAGGTTTGCACGGCGATATCGAGGCGGACGTTCGCACCCTGCCGGCGCGACAGGGCCTGGAGCTGGTCGGCGAGCGTCTGCAAGTGGGCGCCGCGGATACGATGCACAAACTCGTCCAGCGATGGCCGTACGTCAGGGTCCGGCTCCAGTCCCGCCAGGATCGTGTCGCGCAGGCCGCGCGGCAGGGAATCCAGGGCGGCAACGAGGCGCTGTGGCCCTGCCGCGGCGTCGGCGATGCTCTCGCGCAGGCTCGACGTGGCGAACGGGGCGGCGCCCGCCACGAGAGCGTAGAACGTCGCCGCCAGCGAGAACACGTCGCACTTCGGCGAGACCGCATCGAGGATTTCCGGGGCGATGTAGCCGGGCGTGCCGCCATCCGGACCATCGGCAGCGCCGGCGAGGCCGAAGTCGGCCAGCAGCGCCTCGTTGCGTACCTGGTCCCAGAGGATGTTCGCCGGCTTGATGTCGCGGTGAAGAATGCCCTGCGCGTGAACCTCGTGGAGTGCGTCGGCCACGTCGCCAACGTAGCGTGCCGCCTTTTCCCAGGGCAGAATCCCGCGGGCGTGAAGCGATCCGCCCTCGACGTACTGCATGATGAGGAAGGCGCCCACTTCGGTGCGGATCAGGTCGTGGATCTGGACACGATTGCGGTGCGGCGGCAGGCGCGCCATGATGCGCGCCTCCCGCACGAGGCGCTCGACGGCGGTAGCGCTGAAGCGGCCGGGCCGCAGGCTCTTGATGGCGCGGGGTTGTTCCAGGTCGTTGTGGATGCCGAGCCAGACCTCGCCGTAGCCGCCGCGGCCGAGCCGCCTCAGCAAACGATAGTTCGGGACCACAGGGGGGGTGTCGGACGACATGAGGCGGTGCTCCCGGTCGTGCAGCGAGAAGGTCGTTGTATCTCACCAGCGCAACCGAGCGGTGTCAACGCGAAAACCACCGCGCGTGACCGACGGAACGACCCGCTTGCCGCTTCGCGCTGCGTTCGGAACCCCTGACGAGTAAAATGACGAGATGATCAAGGACGATTCGTGATGGGTTTGGGCAGGAGGCCGTTCCATGAACCGGCTGGAGTGGCGGCAACTCGCCGAGCGTTGGCTCAAGGACGCGAAGATCCTGCTCGACAACCGGCGCTGGTCCGCCGCCTACTACCTGGCCGGCTATGCGGTCGAGTGTGGGCTCAAAGCCTGCGTTCTGGCCCGTGTGGGCATTTCACCGGAGGTGATTTTCGGTGCGAGAAGATTTTCGGAGAGATGTTGGACCCACGATCTCGAAGAATTGGTCCGGCTTGCCGACTTGGCGGGGGCCCTTGAGGCAGAATCAGCAGGGACTGGAGTGAGCAGACCCGTTACGCGACCAGGGCGCACCACGAGGCCAAAAAGCTCTACAGGTCAATCGCAGACAAACAGAATGGGGTGGTGCAATGGGTCAGGGCGCACTGGTAAGCGAGCAGATCGAGGCGGGGGCCAGATTCCTCCGCGAGTTTGACAAATACGCGCCCGTCAAGGTCGCTTTCTGGATCAAGGAGACCGAAGTGGGGCGGTGGTATCTCTACGTCACGTCGGAGAAGATCACCGCTGAGGATGTCTACTCCGCCTATGGTGAGGTGGTCCGGCTTGCCAGGGTGATGCAGGATCCCTGGTTTGACATGTTCCAGGTGAAGGTCGTCGAAGCGGACCACCCGAAGGCGAAGGCGGCGGCGGAACTGCAACGCCGTTATCCTCGACGGGTTCCTCTGCGTTTCCAGGATGAGATCTTCGGCGGTGTCCACGTCGAGGAAGGGTACATTTACCCACCGCTGACGCCAGCCCCGGCTCAAGAAGGGCGAAGCACCAAGGAGCCAGGTTCGCGCCAGGCGGCGCGGGACAGCTGAAGCGACGGATCGACGCCGGCGGCCTGCGCTGACCGCGTTCGACGCTGTCGGCGCCCCAGCAAATGTGGAGGGCAGTCCCTGGTCCCCTTTGCTGACCGGGTTAAACCAACGGTATGTTCCCCCCGGAGATTTCGATGCGACTGGCTCCGCTCCTCATCCTGCTCATCTGCCGACCACTCGTTCCTGCCGATGCCTCCCAAAACAGCGACCCAGCGGAGCAGGCAGTCGCCGAGATCAGGCACCTCGGAGGTAAAGTCCGCTGGAGCGAAGATCGCCCCAGCAAGTCTCTGGCGGCAGTCAATCTGCACAGCACGAAGGTAGTAGATGCAGACCTGATGCACCTGAAACATTTCAGGTCGCTCAGCGAACTTTCTCTCTCTGCTCTGAAATAACGCCCCTCCAGATGACCGGAAGTATACCAGTCGGGATGTTATTTCATGCTTTCTGGGTGCCGCGGGGCGGCATGAGCGGCTGACAC
>DASPXY010001042.1:0-6482 GCA_035637055.1 Gemmataceae bacterium
CCGACACCTCCCGAGGCCGACCTGCCGTTCGTGGTGCGCGCCAGCCGACGCGTACCTCACCTGATAGTTATGCCTGAGGGCGGTCCTCTTCCGCCTCCTGTTCAGGGTGCGCCGGTCGTCGCGGCCGCCGGAGTTTCACCAACAGGCCCCGGCGCCGCTTGCGCTATGCGGAGGTGGGGTATCAGCATCATCGCGACGATGAAGAAGCCCAGCGCCTCGGCCGTGAGCAGGATCCCTTGCAGCCGAGGGACGACGGCCGCCGTCAGGGTAATGGCCAGAATCGCTGCGGCCGGGACGACGACACCGGCCACCGCCAGCCTCACGCCCATCAGGGTGACGGCGCGAACGCCGATGATCCCCAGCGCGATCCCGGCGGAGATCAGCACAGCCGCCTCCAACGGGATATACTCCTGCGCAAAGTACATAAGCGGATAGGCGCCGGCGAACGTGCCCACCGTCAGCAGCAGC
The DNA here is from genome assembly GCA_035637055.1 of Gemmataceae bacterium. Taxonomy (GTDB): domain Bacteria; phylum Planctomycetota; class Planctomycetia; order Gemmatales; family Gemmataceae; genus DASPXY01. Next base: position 469 of record DASPXY010001042.1, read on the forward strand.
ATCCAGCGATCGAATCGCGTCACCTGAGCGGCGTGGACGACCAGCCCGACCAGCAAGCCGAAGACGAAGACGCTGACCGGGGCGAGCCAGGTCAATTCGCCAAGACGGTCAATCGGCGCGATCCCCAGCACATCCAGCCGCACCGGCTGGCCGAACAGCAGACGCTTGTAGTCCCAGGTGTAGGTGGTGGCCTCGGCCGTGCGCGCCAGGCTCGTCGGCTGCAGCGACAACTCCAACAGCCGCACATCGGAGACGTTGGCGGTCAGCTGGATGCGGAACTGATCGAGGATCCCGCCGGGCGGCACCGACAGCTGGTAGACGCCCTTGCCGATGGCGGTGTAGGTGACCTTCAGCGCCGTCGGCTTCGCCGCCAGCTTACCCCGCCAGACCATCTTGCCGTCGCGCAGGGCCACCATCTCGCTGGGCTTGTCGTCAGCCGTGATCGTCAGATCCGCCAGGGAGATCGTCTGGGGCGGCAAGGGTAGTTCCAGTTCGCAATCGCCGGCCTCGTCCCCCGGGCACATGGCCTGGATCTGACCGCTGAAGCGTGCCTCGTAGATGGACTCCGGCGTGGCCGTCCCGACACTGAGTTGAGGCGTCAGCACAACATCCGCGACGAAGGTCTTGACGCGGGCTCGCGGCCGCGGGGCGGGCGGCTTGCCAGGCTCGGCCTGAGCTATGTTGGCTTTGGCCATCTGCGGACCGTAGCCGTACTGCGTCTCGTTGGCGAGCCGCCTGGCGACAGCCGCCTCGCGCACCTTTTGCACCGCCGGCAGCAGCAGCGCGATCAGGATGGCGATGATGATGACCACGGCCAGTAACTCGGACAGCGTGAAGGCGCGGTCGGATGGCTGACGCATAACAGAGTTCCTCGGGCGAGAGCAGAGAGGTTGCCTGAAACGGCTCCCTTATGATAGGCCCGAGCAGCCTCTCCTCATATCTGATTCTTGCCCAGCACCTTTTCTTGAGACCATGATCGCGGACGCGGTTCGTGTCGGCAACGATTGCCGATGACACAGCGGCAGGACGTTGTTATAGGTTCTGCTGCACGTCTTCACGTCTGGCCGCAAAGGCACCTGTCACTCTCTCAAATAGGTTCCCTGTCGCTGTGGAGGGACTGCCGTGTTGATGAGTCTTGCGCACTTTTCCCTGTGCTCACTTGTCGTTTGCTCTCCCCAAGAACCCGTGCCGGCAGCCCGGGTGTGTTGGGTCGAGCATTGGGTGAGGGATGCCACCGGCTGCAGCGGTTTGTTCGCGGACCCAATGCACATCGAGCGGATGCTTGCGGTCTGTGGCCCTCTTGGCCGGATTCCCGACACCGGTGCGATCCATGAACGGACCGTGTACGGCATCCCGGCCGGAGACGAGACAACTGCTCCACCTGCTCCGGGACTGGATTGGACCAGAATGCCCCCTTCGCCGCTCTCGCTTGAGGGTAGATACCGTGAATGGCTGCAAGAGAAACTGACCCTGGCCTGGGATGGTTATGTGCGATGTGACAGCGATGCCGCCCAACAAAGGGACACCGCTCTCGCTCAGTTTCTGGATCAACTTCCCTACTTCCACACGGTCTTCGGGACTGCTGCGACAGCGCCGGCTTTCGATGGCAAAGTGAGCGACCACCTCGAAGGGCCTTGGGGTTTGCTGAAAACGCAGGTGCAGATCGACACCACGAAAGGCGTGGCAGACGCTCCGCTGCGGGGCGAACGCTGGCAGACCGAGGACGCCCTGCAAGTGCCGGTGGCGGGGCCGTTGTTCGTCTTCGGCAAATTCCAGGGCGGCTACAACACGCTCACCGCCCAGGAGGCGACCATGACCGGCCACACCGGCGTCGGCTGTAAACTACAGCCCATCGCAGGCGCCGAGATCCAAGTCCGCGGCGGCTCGCGCCTGTGCTATCAGTCGGATCCGCTGCGGCCGGATCGACTGCCGCGCGAGCGGCGCGATTTGGTGCTGGAGTTGCAATGCGGCTACGAGGTCGTGGGGCCGCTGAAACTGGAGTACCAGGGCACGGCACAGCCGGCGCTCGATCCTCTCGACCGGAGCAAGGTGCAGCACGACCTGCGCTTTGCGATCCCGCTCGGCGCCGACGGGCATCTGCACATCGGCGCCCGGCATCAGTGGGAGGACGCTGGCGCCGTCCGATCGTGGGCCGACGGTATGCAGCTGTATCTGGGCATCGGTCTGAAGCGGTAGGAAAACCCCTCCCCCAACCCCCTCCCCATGCGAGGAGAGGGGGAGCCAGACCAACGCTTCTTTCGTCTCCCCCTCTCCGTTGCGGGGAGGGGGTTGGGGGGAGGGGTTCGGAGCACGCCAGGTTGCGCTTGTTTCGTGAAGCCACTTGTCGGTATATTCTCCCACCCAGGGACGCCGCTGTGGTCGGCACCAGCCGGGCCCATTCGCTACGTCCACCGCATCCGGGATCTCCTCTCTCCCAGGGCGGAAACGCCTTGCGTGGATCCTGCCGCCGCCTTCAAGGATGATCGCGGCGCAACGACTCCCCCCCCTTCCGCATGGAGGCGTGGCATGAACGCCGTCATCTGTCGCCCGCTGCTCGCTCTCCTCGGTGCCTCCGCCCTGGCTGCCGTCGGCCTGTCTCCTTCCGCTGGCGCGACGCCCAAACACGACAAATACTGGCAGGTCGATGAGGTCCGCGCCGGCATGAAAGGCCACGGCCTGACCGTCATCAAGGGCGCCAAGATCGAGACCTTCAGTGCCGAGGTGCTCGGTGTTATGAAAAACACCAGCCCCGGCCGCGATCTCGTCCTGTGCCGCCTCGCCGGACTCGACCTCGACAAGACCGGCGTCATCGCCGGCATGAGCGGCAGCCCCGTCTACATCGACGGCAAGCTGCTCGGTGCCGTCGCCTACGCCTGGGCCTTCGGCAAGGAGCCAATCGCCGGTATCACACCGTTTTGCCAGATGCACGGCTACGTCGAAGCCTACGAGCGCCGCGACATCGTCGAGCAGGAGCAACCTTCCCGGGTCGGGCTGGTGGCGCCGCTGAAGATCGGTGCCCGCGAGTTCAATACCGTCACCGTCTCGCACGACTACGACGACCCGCAGCCGACCGCCGCCGACAGCCTGTCGCTGGTGCCGCTGCGGACGCCGCTGGCCGCCACCGGCTTCAGCACGAACAGCCTGAACCTGCTGCGCAAGCAGTTGCGCGGCGCCGGCATGGTGCCGATGCAGGGCGGCGGTATCTCTGCGAAGGTCGCCGAGGAGGCGAAGGATATCCAGCTCAAACCCGGCGGGGCATTGAGCGTGGCCCTGATCACCGGCGACTTCGACCTGTCCGGCATCGGCACGGTCACGCACATCGAGGGCAAGCGCGTCTACGGCTGGGGCCACCCGTTCTTCGGCCTCGGGGCGTGTGAGTTTCCGCTGATGACCGGCTATGTACACGCCATTTACCCGCGGCAAAGTCTCAGTTTCAAGATGGGCTCGCCGGTGCGGACGGTCGGCGTGATCAACGCCGACGTCAGCACGTGCATCGCGGGCTGGCTCGGGCGCGAGCCGGATATGCTGCCGGTGTCGATGACTGTGCTGCGCGAACGCGGCGGCGACGCCAGTACCTTCAACGTCAAGGTGGTGCGGCAGCGCTCCCTGATCGCGCCGCTCGTGTTCGCCTCATTGACCAACTCGGTTGACATGGAGGGCGAGCTGCCCGAGGAACTGACGGCCGAGTTGAAGGCCCGCATCGACATTGAGGGGCACGCGCCGGTCGTCATCCATGATACATATTCAGGATCGCGATACTCCGCTGGACGGGCTCCGCAAGCGCTCTACAGCCAGGTGGCGAGCGTGGTCAATCAGCTGGCCTACAACCCCTACCGTCCGGTGCGGATCAACAAGATCGAGTGCAGCACGCGGATCCTTCCCGGCCGCCGCACTGCCGACATCGAGGCGGTCGAACTCGACTCGGAGACCTATTCGCCGGGCGAAACCCTCAAGGCGACGGTGTTCGTGCGACCGTACAAGGGGCCGCCGCAGCGCCTGCCGATCAGCCTGAAACTGCCGGCCGACCTGCCCGAGGGGTCGTACACCGCGCGCGTCTACGACGACCTGCACAACGCCGCGGACGAGTTGAAAGACAACCCCACCCTGAACAACCCGCAGAACCTCGACCAGCTGTTCCAGTGGCTGAAGCTGGAGACGACGTCCAAGCGCACGAACCTGGTGCTGCGCGTGGGCACCAACGCCACGGGCGTGGCCCTGCACGACGGCAAGACGCTGCCGAACCTGCCGCCGAGCATGGTGCGGATGTGGGTGGACGGGCGGCGGAAAGGTGCCCAGACGCTCGGCGGCGCCCTGGTGGCGCGCCGGGCGACGGACTGGGTGTTGCAGAATTCGTACCGGGTGGATTTCAACGTCACCAAGAACAAGCGCGTCGCCGTGCGGTGACCCTCTCCCGCAAGGGGCGAGGGGAGCAAGACAGCATACCCCCTTTTACCTCCTAATACGCGAGGATGTCCCGCCTATGTTGCGATCCCTCCTCCCCGTCGCCCTGCTCGGTTCCGCCTGGTTGTTGTCGCCGGTGCCAACGCAGGCCGCCAAGGTCAAGGTCTGGCATCACCACAGCCCCGCCCACCATGATAAGGCCCACTTCAAGAACGCCGTCATTAGCAACGAAGGCACGTTGCGCCTCGCGCGCCAGCTCAAGCCCTTCGCCAATCTCGATGCCACCCACGTCTGGGACGTGGTTGAGGATAAGCACGGCAATCTGTTCGTCGCGACCGGCGACGAGGGCAAGCTCTACAAGGTGAGCCCCGAAGGCAAGGTCACTGTCGCCTACACCAGCCCGGATTCCCAGATTCTCTCGCTGGCGCTCGCGAATGACGGCACCGTCTACGCCGGCACCGGGCCGAGCGGCCTGATCGTCTGCATTCCGCCGGGGGGCAAGACGCGCGTGCTCGCCGAGGATCTCGACTCCTATGTCTGGAGCCTCGCCATCGACGAGGAGGCGAAGACGATTTACGCCGGCACCGGCCCCAAGGGCCGCATCTATCAGGTGAGCGCCGACGGCAAGGCCAGCGTCTTCTACAGCACCAAGCAGGAACACATTCTCTGCCTGGCGATGGGGCCGAAAGGCATGCTCTACGCAGGAACCGATAAAGGCGGTCTGGTTTATCGCATTGACCCGGAGGGCAAACCCTTCGTCTGCTATCACGCCCCGCAAGGCGAGGTGCGCAGCCTGCTGGTGACCGCCGAGGGCGTCGTCTACGCCGGGACCAGCGCGCCGACGCGGCGCGGCGGCAGCGGCGGTAATTCCTCGGCCGCCTCGGAGGGATCGTCGTCGAATGTTAGTGGCAACTCAGCGAGAGGTGTCAGCGAGAAGCCGGAAGCGAAGGAGGACAAGGAGGGCGTCATCCGCACCGCGGCGAACGGCAACGCCCCGAAGGAGTCCAGCAGCAATCAGGAGGAATCCAAGGGCGGCAATACTTCGGCCCCGTCGCAGCCGGCCGCCGGCGAGAATTCGCTGTACCGCATCGACCCGAAGGGCACTGTGCGCGAGCTGTTCCGCGAGAAGGCGATGGTGCTCTGCCTGATGCGCCGCCACGGCCGCGTGCTGGTCGGCACCGGCATGCAGGGGCAACTCTTCGAGATCGACGAGGCCACCAAGGAGCGCATCGAGATCGCCCGGCTGGACCACGGGCAGATTCATTGCCTGTGCCGCCGCCGCGACGGCTCGATCGTCCTGGGCACCGGCGACCCCGGCAAACTCTACGTCCTGGAGGAGCATTTCGCCAAGGAGGGCAGCGTCGTTTCCGAGGTGCTCGACGCCAAGATCATCAGCAAGTGGGGCGCCCTGACGTGGAAAGCGCAGACTCCCCCCGGCACGAGCGTCATCGTTCAGGTGCGCAGCGGCAACGTCGCCGACCCGGACGCCGGCACCTGGAGTGCCTGGTCCGCGAGGCAGTCCGACGCTGAGTCGGCGCGCGTCACCTGTCCGCCGGCGCGCTTCCTGCAGTACAAGGTCACGCTGGCGACCGAAAACGCCAACGCCTCGCCGG
>DASPXY010001043.1:0-16218 GCA_035637055.1 Gemmataceae bacterium
GAATGACCCGACCGACTCCGCTCCCGGTCCTGGCGATATGGTGGCCTGGGGCGAGTTCCACGAGCAGGTCGGGGCGCTGCCGGCGGAGGAGCAGGAGGTCTTTGGTCTGGTCTGGTATCAGGGGCTGTCGCCCGCGGAGGCGGCCGCGCTGCTGGGCGTGTCCGACCGGACCGTCCGCCGGCGCTGGGTGACGGCGTGCCGGAAGTTGCAGCGGGCGCTGCACGGCGAGGTGCCCGAGGCGTGAGGGAAGTTCCAGCTTGACAATCCCTCGCTGGCGCTTCGGGCTCCCCACATCGGAAGTCACAGTTTGCGCTTGCGCGAGATGTTGCGTTTGCGGCGGCTCGGTGGTTGCTTCCGCACCCAACGCAGGAATGCCTCCAGTTCCGGCGCCTGTCGCAGCTGCTCGATCGTCGGGTACAATCTCGCCAGCGTCGCGTTGGTGTAGGTCGCGTGAACCATACCGTGACATTGCGGACAAAGCAGCTCGACATCATCGCTATCGCCGCCTTTTTGGCGCGGCAGACAGTGGTGCCGGGTGAGGCGACGGCGCTCAAAGGAGCGTTCGCACAGGGCACAGGCCAGCGATTCGTCCATCAACCTTCTCGTGTCTTGATCCGCAGCACTGTGTCCCACTCGTGCGGTTTGAGGGTTCTGCGGCCGACCGTCGTTGGCTTGATCGCTTGCAAACCCAGTCCGACCATCACTTGCCGGCCGCCCACCTCCGCGCGGCCTGCCACCATCACCCAACGCGACGGCTCGTCCTCGCCCTCCGGGGAGGGGGTGTTGTTGTGGAAGGTGTGGGCGAAGCCTTCGTAGCTGAGCTGCTTCGGCCAGATGCGCGTACGCGGCTCGTCGCGCTCGGCGACGGCACCGAGGCCGCTCACCACGCGGTCCAGAATCTGGTTGATTTTCTCCTTGCGGATCTCGTACGTGATGCCCGCGGGCGCCAGCACCACCAACCGCAGACGCACCGGCACGCCCTCGACCGTCAGGCGGCGGTCGCCGGTGTTCGGCGGCGGTTGCGGAATGGTCGTCAGGTCTTCCTCCAAGTCGTCCTTGGGCGCAGGCAGTTCGTCACGCTGGAACAGGCCGCGAAGCAGTCCGCCGAAGATCGTCCACAGCAGCAGGAGAAGGATCAGGCCGAACAGGCCGAGCACCCCGTACCAACCCCCACCTTCGAGGAACTCATTGACTCCTTGGGGCAGCATGTTTTGAAGCCATTGCGGCGGCCGATGCAGGATGTCCATGAGAGGATCCCGTGAGGAGAAGGACATTCGGTCCCTGACGAGGGGTTTTCTTATAATTTGAGGAGGTTGCGCCCCGTAATCAAGTCCGTTCTCGTCGGTTCTCCCCTCTCCCCTTGCGGGAGAGGGGTTGGGGGTGAGGGGGGAATAGCATGGGAGCAGTCCTTGGCTGTTACCCCTCACCCCCAACCCCTCTCCCGCAAGGGGAGAGGGGGGTATTGGCAAGCCCGTTCTCCAAAGGAGCCGATATGTGGACCTTGCTCATCCCCCTCATCCTCGGTGGCGGCCCGCCAGGCGCCGACTGGCAGCGACAGGAAAGCGCACACCTCAAGAACATTCGACAACTCACCTTCGACTTTATTCGCGCCGGCGAGGGTTACTTCTCGCCCGATGCCAAGCAGATCATTTTCCAGGCTGAGGAGAAGGACAGCGGCAATCCGTTCTATCAAATCTTCGTCATGGACCTTGAGACGCGCAAGTATCGCCGCGTCAGCCCGGGTGTCGGCAAGACCACGTGCGCCTTTTTCCACCCCGACGGCAAGAAGATCATCTTCGCCAGCAGCCACCTCGACCCGCAGGCGCGCGACCATTACGCCATCGAGCAAAAGTTACGCGCAGAGGAAAAGGCCACCAAGAAACGCCGCCGTTACGTCTGGGACTTCGACGCGCACATGGACATCTTCGAGGCAAACCCCGACGGCACCAAACTGAAACGCCTGACCGACGCCCCCGGCTACGACGCCGAGGGGTCATACTCCGCCGACGGCAAGCAGATCGTGTTCTGTTCCAATCGCAGCGGCGAGAAGAACCTCGAACTGTACATCATGGACGCCGACGGCAAGAACGTCCGGCAGTTGACCAAGGCGCCGGGCTGTTACAACGGGGGCCCGTTCTTCTCGCCCGACGGCAAGCGCGTCATCTTCCGCAGCGACCGCAAGAAAAAGGACCACCTGCAGCTTTACGTCATCAACAGCGACGGCACCGGGGAGCGCGCCCTGACCGACAACGAGAACTGGGTGTTCTGGGCACCGTTCTGGTACAAGGACGGCAAGCATATCGTCTACACCGCCGCCGACCACAGCGATCCGCTCAAAAGACCGAATTACGATCTCTACTGGATGAATATCGAGACAGGCAAGAAGGTGCGTCTGACGTACGCCCCTGGTGCCGACGTGCTGCCGGTGTTCAGTCCCGATGGCCGTCAGCTGATGTGGACCTCGACGCGCGACGGCCGCCAGCCGGCGCAGCTGTACATCGCCGATTTTGTCCCGCCGAAGGCAGAGTAGCGTCAGTGCGAACGACCTCTGGTTCGTAGTCCCGCCTTCAGGCGGCTGGACGTCCAGCCGCCTGAAGGCGGGACTACGAACCAAACTTCCCTTGTTTCTGCACGAGCCCCACGGAGCGCAAATGCTTACGACGGTCGCGCCTCTCGATCCCGTCTGGTCCCAACGCGCTGCCGAGCATCAGGCGCGGCTGACGATGCCGACCGGCGCCCTCGGCCGGTTGCTCGACCTTGGCCGTCAACTGTGCGCCGTCCAGGAAACGCTTGCCCCGCGTGCCGATCCTGCTGCGGTGCTGGTGTTCGCGGCGGATCACGGCATCGCCGAGGAGGGCGTCAGCGCTTATCCGCCGGAAGTGACGGCTCAGATGGTCGCGAACTTCCGCCGCGGCGGGGCGGCGATCAACGTCCTCGCCCGCCGCCAGGGAGCCAGCCTGCACGTCATCGATGTCGGCGTGAAAGGGCTATCCGGGGCTGAGGAAACTCGCGTCGGCAACGGCAGCGCGAACTTTTTGCACGGCCCGGCGATGAGCGAGGCGCAGGCGCTGCGTGCCCTCGAAGTCGGGCGGCGCAGCATCGCTGACTTGCACGGTCGCGAGTTGGTGCGCGTCGTCGCTTTGGGAGAGATGGGCATTGGCAACACGACCAGCGCCAGCGCTCTTTCGGCAGCGCTCACTGGCCAGCCGGCCGATGCGGTCACGGGGCGCGGCACGGGCCTGGACGGCGAGCGCTGGCGCCACAAGGTTCGCGTGGTCGAGCAGAGCATGGAGCGACATTTCCGTGGCCGCGCTGGCCCGGTCGATCCGGTGGAGGCACTGACCGCGGTCGGCGGCTTCGAGATCGCGGCGCTGGCCGGCGCTGCGCTGGAGGCCGCCGCACGCCGTCTTGCTGTGGTGCTGGACGGCTTCATCAGTGCGGTGGGCGGCTTGCTCGCGGCGCGGCTGCAGCCGACCGCCGCCGGCTATTTCATCGCCGCCCATGCCGGCGCCGAGCCCGGCCACCGGATCGTCCTCGACGCGGTGGGGCTAAGGCCACTGCTGGACCTTGGCTTGCGCCTCGGCGAGGGCAGCGGCGCCGCTTTGGCACTCAACCTCGTGCAGTGCGCCGCGGACATCATGCGCGACATGGCGACGTTCGAGCAAGCCGGCGTGAGCGATCGGCCGGACGCGGCTTCCTGACGCCGTCGGCACACGGCAACGCTGGCTTGCGGGCCACGGTTCACGGCCGCACGATCGTCCCGTCGCGCCGCCGCACGTTGCCCCAGCGCATGTCGAAGGGGGGATCGTCGCGGATCGGAAACTTCGCCGCCAATTTCTCGTTCAGATCGATCCCGAGGCCCGGCCGCTCGTTCGCGTGGTAATAGCCGTTTCTGAGTGTCGGACAGCCGGGGAAAACGTCCTGCTCGGCCTGGTTGAACTCGCGCGCCTCCTGGATGCCGAAGTTCGGACAGGCCAGGTCGAGGTGGACGTTCGCCGCGTGGCCGACCGGCGAAACGTCGCCAGGACCGTGCCACGCTGTCCGTACGAGGAAGTTTCTAAACTACACGGCCCTGCGCCCATAAGACACGTTGCGGATATTGGATAGGTCAAAAGAACAAGCGGCCGGCCGGCGTTCGTGGCGCCTGCCGGCCGCGTTTGTTTCACGCCACGGCCTGCCCTTGCTGCCGGTCCGCCTCCGCCTGCCAGCGCTGCGCCGCGTTGCGATGGTAGGCCGATGCCGTAGCGTAGTCCGGCCCGCACGTCGCGAAGTAGTCCGCCCGCGCCGCCTCGCTCTGCGCTGCCTTCCTGGCTTTCTCCAGATGCCAGACCCGAAGCGATTCCTCCACCTCCGCGTTGAACTGTTCCCACCATGCACGGGTCAGCACCTCGCCGCCGAGACGATACGACTGCGCACCGGCCTCGAACGCGCGCTCCATCGCGATGAAGTCCTCAACGCGGAACGCTGTGAGCTCGTCGGCCAGGGCGCGGTCCTCCAGGCGGTTGAGGCGGCGCTTCAGGTCGTGCATGTCTCACACCTCCCACGGGTTGATACCTACCAGCGTCTGGAACCACGGGCAGCGCGGCAGGGTGAACGCCTCTGGGTCGTTGCGCAGGGCTCCGCTGCTGGTCAACACGCCGAGCGGTTGTTGGTTCCCGTCCAGGAACAGCATGGTAGCCATCTCCGGTCCGGGTGACGGGAACACGCGCTCCAACCGCTCAATCCGCCCGTTCAGAATCAAGGGACTGCCTTCCCGTTCTGCCCTGCGGGTTGCTGGTGCCGGTTCGCAAGCCGCCGTTCCAGTTCTTCGACACGCCGGACGAGGTCTTCCAGCTCCGCCGACTTGCGGCCGTGTTCCAGGATGCCAAGGGCCGCTCGTATCTGGTCGGCTGGCCTTTCCGCCCGCAGGTTCTTCTCCAGGGCGCGGACGGCCTTGCCGGCCAGGGCCTGCAGGTTCCCAAGGGCGCCCTCGAACATCTCCCGCCGTGCCGCTCGCCATGCGTCGATGAACTCCGGGATCTGCATCCACTTTCGGAGCGTCTTCTCATTGACGCCGATCTTCTCCGCGGCCTTGAGGACGGTCGGCTGCGTGAGCAGAGCCATGATGGCCCGCTCCTGCACACGCGACAGCCGCTCGCCGTGCCCTGTGTTCATCTCCGCCCGCTCCGCAGAAACCCGCAGAAACCCGTTTAAATCGCTCTCAGTCGCATCCAGGCCACTCAGACGGCTTCCGGACTGTCCTTCGCCACTGCGGCCTGCCCTGCGCGGGCCAGCAACGCCAGGGCGGCCTTGGCCTACGGCCTGCTGCGTTCCAGCAGGGAGGCCACCTGCTGCAGCACGAGCAGCCGGGCGAGCAGCTGTCCTACCGTGGCCTGCAGCGCGGCTCGCACCTCGCCCAACTCCTGCTGGACTCTCGCCGTCTCCGTCTTCCTGACGCTGAGCACGGCCACGGTAGCCGCCCGCTCGACGGCATCCTTCGCGGTCGCCTCTCTGGCCTCAAGAATCTCGCAGCGGGCGGTGCGGTGGCGCAACTCCCGCTCGACCTTGTCCAGGCCCTCCTCTGCCGCTGACGGATTGACACCGCCGGCAACCAGCCTCGTCACCTCCGCACGCTGGGCGGCCGCCGACTCCTGCAGCCGGCGTACCGCGCCGTGGTTGTCGGCCGCGGCGTTGTGCGCTTCGTTCCACCGCTCGAACAACGGGCCGTTGTACGCTTCGCGCTCTGCGGTCAACAGGGCCAGGCGGATATCCATCCAGCGCAGCTCGCGCTCGGCATCGGTGCAGCCGGCGTTATCGTGCCAGGACGTATGCCAGCCCATGTGCCCCTGCAGGGGCTGGCTCTGGGCGAGGCGGACAAGCACGGGATTGGCATGGGCCAGGCGGACACTCAGGGTTGGCGCCACGGCGTCAGGGGTGTCCGCGCGGGCCGCGGTAGCGACGGGCTGCGGTTCTGGCTCAGGGCGAGGCAACGGCGCCACGGGTCGGGCAACCGGCGGCTCGGTGGACGATGGCGCGGTGAGAACGAGGTCGTTCTCTCTTGGGACAAAGTTTGTCGCATAAGTAGGCTTCATGGTGATCTCTCCAGGGCGAGGGTAGAAGTGGTCAGGCCCCGCGATTGCCGTTGCGCTCGCGGTCCTGGCGGTCGTAGGTCCGTTTCCTCTCGGCGTTCCTCTTCGCGGCATGGCGCTTGGCATCGTCATCGGCCTGACGCTCGCCCGAGAGCGCCCGCGGCGCCGGGCGCGGGCAACGATTGCGGTCGGAAAACTGCTGCACGCCGGCGGGTGGAGCGACGCCGGCCAGCCCGGCAACCCACTCGACAAGATACGCCAGCGTGGCATCGTCGAGGGTCTGGAGTTTTGCGCTGTCGCCACCGTTTGCGTCGATCCAGTCGAGGGCGGCCTGCCGCCCTGCCGGCGACTGGGAGTTGTCCGCAAAACCGCCTGCGCCGCTTTCAGGCATCCCCAGCTTCAGGGCGAGGTCAGTCACTTCAGCCTCGGACAATGCCTTGAGTTTCGTGATCGGGAAGCCCTGGGCCTTCAGGTGCTTTTCTGCGCGGTCGCGCAACTTCGAGCCGGCCGCGTCGGCGAAGCAGTGCAGGCCACCAAACGGCAGGGTTCTCTTGTCTCCAATCAACATCGTGAATCCTCTCTTGATCTGGATGTCTCAACTCGGTTAAACTACACGCCTGCGATTGCGGCTAGGACGGGTGCCTTGTTGGCCCCGTCCCGGTCCATTTCTGGGAGCATCCTACCCAACAATCACTATCATGCCCTGCGGGCGCGGGCCAAAACCGCTGGTACGGCCAGGGCTAACCGGAAACCAACGTGGGCCCGCGTCCTTCTTTCTTCCCCCGACGGCTCTTCATCCGCTCACGCGGATTCACCCTTGGGAAACGGCAGGGTTTCGTAACGCGCCGTGGCCGGTTCGGCGCTCACACGCGCGTTACGAAACACAATGACTACCGAGGGGAACGGCGCGCCGTTCTGGGCGCCACCGAAATGCAGCCGCCCCTTCAGGCACTCAACCTCGCCGCGCAGGGCGTACTCGTGCCACCACGCCGTATCGGTCCGCGCCGGCACCAGGCAAACGACGATCTCGGCGTCCCCTGACGTGACGGATTCCCACGCCTTCTGAATCCAGCTGCCGAGCGGTCGCCCATAGGGCGGGTTGGCGAACACACGGCCCGTCCAGGGCTGGGAAAGGCCGTCGTCGGCGAGGGTAAAGAAGCGAGAACACAGGGCGTTCTCCGGGGTGGCGCATGGATCCAGAGTGAAAGGCCCATGGCGTGCGTCCAGGGCGGCGAAGCAATCCGGCGGCGTGGTCCACTCGCACGTCTGGGAAGAAAAGTGCACGGCCAGCCGATGCTTTGCCTTCTGGGGCCTGGGGCGCCGCGAGCGGTAAGCCGCCTGCCTGCACGCTGGCGAGCAGTACCGCCGCGGTCGGCCGTTGTCCTTGGCCTGCACGAGAACAGAGCAACCCCGGCGCTGGCACCGCTTCATGGGTTCGGGCCTCCTACGTTCGCTGCTGCGGGGCGAACGCCTGCGCCCCCGTCCGCGGCAAGTTCACCATGGCGATCCGGTTCGGTGGGTTGGCCGCCTTGAAGATCGCCAGCGCGGTTGCGTTCCACGGCTCGATGTCGCAACAGCTGTCGTCGTGCTCGTGCTCGATGGCAAGTTCTTTCATCTCCCCGATCTGGGCGTTGCGGAGGTGTGTGGCAAAGCGCTGCACCTCCGCCGGGTCGCGCTTCACCAGGCGGAGATGGTCGAACTTCGGCAGGCGCTTGCCGCGCCGTTCACGCTGGGATAGCATTGGCTTCACCTCAAATTCGCTCCAGGAATCCGCAAGGTTGGCCCGCTGACAACAGGCCAACCTTGCACCGTTTTCAACCCTTCTTGTCCCGCGGGATCATCTCGTCAAACTGCCGTAGCAGGTCGTCGGCCTCGGGGTCTACCGGTTCGTCATCTGCTGGGGATGCAGGGCTTGCTGGGGATGTTTTGGCAGCCGGGTGTATATCGCATGAGGTGGTTTCCCGTTCTCCTGTGCGCGTAGGGTGCAAAACATCCCCAGCAAGCCCTGCATCCCCAGCACTTTTTCCGTTTTCTACGCCTCCGATCACATGCCAACGGGCAACGCCCGTGCGCGTGGGACTCTTCGCGAAGGAATAGCCGCCGCAGTTTCGTCCGCAGAAGGATCGCAGTTTGTAGCCGAGTTGCCCGCTCGACGGCAGCTTGCCAGGGGTCAGATCAAAGACATCCGCCAGGACTTCCCGTGTCGTGGTGAACCTGGTTTTGTTGTCCTCGTCGCGCAACAGGTTGAGCGCTTGCAACACCGTCAATCCTGTGCCTTCGGAATCCAGTTCCCGCCAGGCATCCAGTAGCCCCCTGAGCGCTTCGCCGTCGCAATCCGCCCCTTCTACGGCGGACATGCGAGCGTTTCCTGGGTCGGGTTGCCCTGCCCAGACAAGCGCTCCCCGGACGAGGTCAGACCAACCCTCGAACGATCCCCACGGCTTCAGTTCCGGCGATGCTGGTCGTCCAGCCCGGCAGTAGGCCGCAAGGATGGTCAGCGCGGCCACCAGCAACCGGCCGCGCTCCTGCCTGACCCATTCGAGCAGCCGGGGATGGCGGAAGCCGGTCCGTTCCTCGGGTTTCTCTTCCGACGTCTCCAGGCGGATTTGCAGGACGCGGCGTGGAGTATCTCCGCAGAAAATGCAGTTGTTGCTGGTGCCGTACCAAGTCACCCGCAAGGGCACGCGCGGTTGTTCCGACTTGCCGAGAATCCGCCCATGCCATTCGGTTGACGTCAGGGCCGCATCGAGCGCCGACCCGCCAACCGCCCCCGTAAGGTTGTCGAGCAGGGTCAGCGTCTCACCCGACAACGCCAAAGCGGTAATCGTCTTCGACATCTCCCTGTTGTCGTGGGTGTAGGTCGCCCGGGCAAAACCCCGGCCCGAGACGATCAGCGCAATCGTGTCAGCCAGCAACCCCTTCCCGGCCCCACGGGTATTCGCATCAATGCTGTGCAGTGGCGCGGGGCCGTCGAAGGCGAAGCGTGCCAGCGGGGTGAGGATGCCGGATAGGTAGGCGGACTGATGTTCGGCACGCGCGAAGGGAAAGTCAGCAACCACGTCCAGCAGGGCAGCGCACGCCCTGGCCGCGTCGTCCTTGGTTGGGGACTCGGGAACCGGCGGGAACTCGCCCACCGGCCGGTACAGCAGTCCCGTCTCGCGGTCGTAGCCGCGGCGGTCAAGGATGGTCCCGTTGGCCCGCAGCACAGGGTATTCCGTCACAGCTTCAAGCGGGCGCACGCCGGGCCAGATACCCAGACTGCCGACGCCGCCCACAAGCCATTTTGCCGGCCTGGCCCGCTTCCCGGCCGCTGTCTTGCAACAAGCATGACGCGAAATGCGGACGCGGATGTCTGCCAGGGGAACCGGCTCGATGCGTGCGCCTCCGGACGGCAGGACGCGCTTGCTCTGTGCCGGTCTCACCTCTCGTGTGATGCGCACCAGCTCCCCGCCACGCTGGTAGAGCCGTCGGTCGCCTTTCGCCAGCGCCTTGACGGCGGCCTCGACGGCAAGATGTTCCTCGACGCCGACAACCACAACGGGCCGGCTCTCCGGTGGGGGCAACGGCGGCTTCGCTCTTTTCAGCAGGGCCTGCAGGGCTTCCTTGCCACCCGCCATGAGCAGGTCGTCGAGCCCAACCTTGCCAGGCTTACCTTCCGCGTCGGCCGGTCCAGGATCGGGCGCAGCCGTGAGGACGTTGGCGCCCTTCTTCGACAACTCCCGGGCCAGCAGAGACGCCGCACGCTGTACGTTGTCGTTGCTGGTCGTGTCGCTGTCGAAGATGACGTAGACGGTTCGGCCTTTCCAGTCGATGGCGTCGAGGTCGGGGATTAGGTGATACGGTCCGTAACTGCGATCACTGGCATCCCTGGGCCGGCGCTTCGCCCAGCAATTCACCCCGGGCAGGGCCACGCAGGGGACACCGCACTGATCGACAGCCAACGATTTCTTTTCGCCTTCAGTGAGGACAAGGAACTGTTCCGGATCCTTGATGGCAGCGCGTGTGCAGCCGGGCGGGATGTAGAGTCGTGGCGAGATGCCTACCGGGCTTTCGTATTTCTGTCCTTCGGTGCGGGGCTTGTCGGGTTTGAACCGCGCGAACCCCATCGACTTGCCGTCCGCGTCGAAGTAGGGGATAACGAGCCCGGGACCGTTTTCGTACCGTGGAGTCTGCCCGTTCCTGCTCCGCCACTTCAGCAATTGCGCCAACTGCCTCGCGTCCATCTCCGTGTACAACTTGGCCGCCTGGATCGTCTCAGTCCACAGGTCCGACGCTGCGAGGTCGAGGCGGTGTTTCTCGCTAAGGTGGCGACCATCGCCGTTGCTGACGGGCTTGTCCTGTGCCGTTGTGCTGCTCATAATGACCAAGGCCCCGCTTGGTTTGATCGTTGCACGGGCTACCGAACAGCTCCGGTTCTTGCCGCCGGGGCTGTTCCCACTTCTAAGATGCCAAAACTCCGGATTCTGTGAGCCAGTCCCGAACGGCCGCCGTTGCGGCTGCGTCGGCGGGGGCCTGTGCCTCGCCAGCGTCCAGGATTTTTTCCAGCCAGGCGACAGTCGCGGGCAACTTCGCGGCCTGCTTTGCCTTCGCCAGCAAGCGAGCGCGGGCCTCGTCGCGGTCAGTGGGTTCAGGCGGCACTGGTTTCACCGCCCTTCAGACGGCCGGAGCGCAGGTCCACGGCTCGCAGCCAGGCTTCCACTTCAGCCAGGTTCCAGACAGTGGCCTTGCGACTGAACCGCCGCGGTAAGGGAAAATCAGGTGGCGGGCTCTGCAAGAGATTGCCCAACTGCCTCTGGTCCAACCCGGCGAGTTCACGGAATCGCTTACGGTTGATCCAGGTGACGGGCGCTACTGCCGTTGGCTCAGACATGGGTGCATCTCCGCGTTGACCGCGGCGACACCTTGGCGCAGAATGGAACTGCGCAGGCGCGCCCCGCGGCGTGTCCTGTTGCAGCACGGCTCCCGCCTCGCTCCGGCCAAGGTTTGGGGCGGGACCGTGCCCTTTCGTCACACGCGGTCAAAGATAGCTAACAAGCGGACGACATGGGTAGGATGGACGGGATTCGACGGGATCAACTCTTTCGGCAGGTCAACCGGTTAGCAGATCAGGCCGTCTTGCGCTGCACTTTGGCCCCGATGACGATAGTAACTTGTGACTTTCTGCAAAAAGGAGCAGTGCAACAAAAAGAGCCGGGCCTCTCTGCCCGGCTCGCGTGAGGACTCGTTGCGCCGATCTGCTACAGCGGCGTCATCACCTTCATCAGGTCATCGAGGTCGAGTGCCAAGAGGACGCGCTCCAGGTCGGCGGCGTGGTCGCGCTGGTGTAGGTCGAGGCCGGCGGAATCCAGAGCCAGGGCCTTGAAGTCATCCACCCAACAACCGCCGGGCTTTCGGGACGATGGATTGACCACGGCCTGTTTTCGCAGAATGAGGTAATGGCGAACGCCGCCGTCACCGAAGAACACTGACACGGCACACAGACGAGCCAGCGCTCTCGGCACCACAAGAACCCAGACGCCGCTGACGATCCGCCGGAGAGCGCCCCGTAGCCGCAGCCGCACGTCTTCCCGGTCGGCCTCTGGCGTTTGGTCGAGCAGGTCCACCAGCGATTGCATATCCCGCCATGAGTCGGCCCGCGGCACGATGGTCATTTCGGTGTTGTGGTCCAGCTGGGCGACCAGTTCGTCCTCGCGTACCTTCAGCTGCCGTAGAGCGTCGGCAACCTCCGCCACCTCCCCCTTGAGCAGCTCCAGAGCCAGGGTCGCTCTCCGTTCCCGGATCCAGTTCAATTCGCCCTGCAGGACCGACACCGAGGTTTCCGGCACAGGGTTGACAATCTCAGCCGGATCAATCTCCCGGAGTTTCGAGAGGAGCGCTCGCTCAAAGTCGCCGTAGGGGAACGTGTACGCCTTCGAGTGGCCTTCGATGGATGACTTGTTGAGCAGCACCTTGGATACCGTGCCGTTCTCGCTCCTGCTGGCGGCGTAGTACGTCGAGCCGTCGCGGGCGTTGCGGAGCAAGCCGCCGAACAGGTTGGCCACGCCCTTGCCGATCCGCCCTTGCCGGTTGACGGCAACACCGTTGTCGGAACCTTTGTTCTTGCGCTGGGTGACTGCTGCCCGTGCCGGGTAGAACTCTTCCGGGGTGACGACGGCGGGGTAGTAGTCGGGAATTGGATCGCCGCGGCGGCGTTCGTGAGCATCGCGGGGTTGAAACTCACCGAGGGCGCGGCGGTCAGAAAGGATATTCCGGACGTAGGAGGTCCGCCACTCGCCGCACCCGTACCGCTCACCGGCAGCTGCCTTGTAGTGGCCTTCCTCATCCTCCAGGCGACCACCGAATGCCGGCACCTTCTCCGCGACCAACTTCCTGACGATCGCGTTCGCCCCGTAGCCGGCCCGTGCCATCTCGAAGATGCGCCGCACTGTCTGGGCACGCTCGGGGATGAGTTCAAGTCGCCCATTTATTTCCTGAATCCACCCCGGCAACCGGCTGGTAATTGACCTTGTCACACGCCCGTCCTTCCGCCTCGGGGGCTGATTCACCCCCTCCCGCGCGAGTCGGTACGCCTTCTCCCAATTGGCCAGCGTCCGCACCGATTTTATCCGGCTTTCGCTGTGGCCGCGGGAGAGTTCGATAATCGCACGAATGATATCCGTCATGTCCGACCGCTCATGACGGAAGACGGTTTCGGGCTGCAGCTGAACGATGTTGATGCCACTGTCGAGGATGTCGAGCCAGAGGCGGAGGGCGGTTCGTTCGGTTTCGCGGGACAGGCGGTCGAGGTTTTCGATCACGAGGTAACTGCCGCGCGGCACCCTGCCTTCCTTGACCAGCTCCAGGAACTTGCCCAGCGCGGCGTCGTCGGACAGGTGCTTGCCGTGGAAGGCACTGCGGCCGGTGTCGAGGCAGGACAGGTCGCGGTCGAGGGGAATACCGTTCTTCGCGCACCACTTCTCCGTTCCCTCGGTCTGCCGGCGCAGCGAGTCGCCCTTGCGTTGCTCTGGGGTTGAGAAGCGGAGATAAGAGATAGCGATGGGTTGTCGAGTGCCGGCCGGCGGGGTTCGTTTGCGCATCGGAGTGTCCTTGAGAGGGCTGCGGGCGACACTCCGATTCTACCCTGAACCGTGTAGAATGAAAAGGTCAGCACCCCGAAAAATTCGCACAGTGACGCGATCTTCCGCCCCATCGTCAGGCCGCCGACCTGCGACAGGTGACAGCGAATGAAGTCGATCAGCCGCCCACTCACGAGCGACAGCCACTCGTTGGGGTTATTGAAGAGTTCACCCATCGCGATCGGTGTACTTGTCTGCTGGCGCAGGTTGGCGAAATAGCCAACGTCCTCCGGGCTAAAGGGATCTTCGAGGAAAAAGAGTCGAAATTGCTCCAGATCCTTCGCGAGCTTCATGGCGAGGATAGGCGGAACGCGCTCGTGAACGTCGTGGAGCAACTCGACCTCGTCGCCGAGCTGCTTGCGGAGAAACTCGAACAGACGCGGCACGATGCGGACATACGGCCCCGGTTCCCAGATCTCGGTACGGCGATTCAGCGGCGCCTTGGGGTCGCCACCGGCGCCGCCGGCACCGTAGGTCGCCAGGCCCGGCACCGCCACCTGCACGCGCACGTGGCGATATCCCCGCTCCATGAAGCCGCGCGCCGCCTTCTCGACATCGGCGAACTTCGCGCCGCTGGCGTGGCGGTAGGTATCGACGGCATCGCGACACTTGCCGCCGAGCAACTGGTAGACCGGCATGCCGGCGCGCTTGCCGAGGATGTCCCACAGCGCCATATCGACGCCGCTCAGGGCGTTGTTCAGCACCGGCCCGTTGCGCCAGTACGAACTGACCCAGCCCGATTGATAGATATCCTCGATCTGCAAAGGATCTTTGCCGATCAGGAACGGTTTCAGGTAGCGGTCGATGGCCGTCTCGACGGTCCGGGGCCGCTGCGTGAAGGTGGCGCAGCCGAGGCCGTAGAGTCCCGGCTCGCTGGTCTGGACCTTGACGACGACAAGGCGAATGTTCGCCGGGGCGGTGAGGATCGTTTTGACGTCGAGGATGCGCAAGGGGGGCAGATTGCGGCCCGCGGCGGGCTGGGCGGCGCGCAGCGGCGCCCCCTGCCCGACAGCGGCCAGCAGCGGCAGGCTCGCCGCCCCTGCACCGATGGTCGTTTGCCTGAGCCAGTCACGCCTGTGCATGGACAACTCCTGATCGTGCGGGCGAAGGGGGGAACAGGCCGGACTATTTCGGCCTGCGTATTTCCTGCAGCCAGGTCAGCCGATACGTCGCCGCGAGGCCCAGTTCGTTGCGCACCTCGTCCGCCAACGCCTCGCAGAGCTTGCGCCCCTGCTCGACCGACACGCCCGGTGCAGGGTTGGCGGTAATGCCCACCATCGGCCACCCTTCCAGAAAGTCCAGGACCAGAGGCGCATCGCTCTCGTGGACCGTCACAAGCGCATTCAAGGGAATCATCTGGCTGGCCGTATTCCGGACCTTGAGTTTGCGGAGATCCTTCGCCCATTCGCCAGAACCGCCTGCCGTCTGAACGACCACGCGCCCGGTGCGACCGAAACGGTTGAAGTCGCTGACATCCCGTCCCCCGGCGTGGACCTGGAGAGTGGTCAGGACGTCTTCCAGCGACACCCCCAGCATCGCTGCTTTTTCACGATTGATGTCCACGAACTGTTGCGGGCGCGGGGCGGAGTCGCGATTCACCCACACGTCGGTCAGTTTCTTGCTCTGGGCCAGCCGCTCGCCGAGTGTTTTGGCCCACTCCCGAACCCGGTCGGGCTCGGGGCCGTACAGAGCGACATCAATGGGGTAGCCACAACGCGGAAAGCTGCCGGGTTCCGAGAGATCGCGAATCCGCATTGTCGCTTCCTCGATTGCCCCGAAACGCCCACGGATCGTCTCGATGATCTTGTCTCGGCTGAAGCCCCTTTGCTTCGCCGGGGTCAACCGGACCAGCAGACAGGGACCGCTCCCGAAGAGATCGAAGGGATTCTCGGAAAGGGCCAGCACATGCTCCACCCCTGCCACCTCGCGGAGGAGCTTTTCGCAATGGCTCAACACCCTGTCCGTGCGCTCGTTGGCGAGAGTCCTCGGGAAGTCCAGGTCGAGGAGCAAATACTCGGCAGCCATTGCCTGGCCGGCGGCTTCGTGATTGGCGGTGAAGTCGAAAGCGATGGCGAACTCGAGTCCGTTGGGAAATCGCGAACGCAACCCGCCCAACCGCTTCTTCAGGGCGGCGCCCACCTTCTGCACGCCGACTTCCCCGGTCGGCCGAATGACCAGGGAAACGACGGGCTTGCCGTCGAGCAATCCCTGGCTTCGTCGCTGGCCTGCGCCGAGTTCGACCTCCGCGACGTCCTTCAGGCGGACCAGACGGCCCTCCCCATCGGTTTTCAGGATGATGCCCGCGAACTGGTCCGGATCGGTCAGGCGGCCGAGGGTGTTCAGGGTGTACTGGAAGCCCTCGCCTTTGGGGACAGGTGGTTGGCCCAGTTTCTGCCCGCCCACTTGCACGTTCTGCTCGCGCAAGGCCCGGACGACGTCGCTGGCGGACAGGTTCCGGGCGGCCAGCCTGTCCGGGTCCAGCCAGAGCCGCATGCTACAGTCAGAGGGGCCGATCAGGGTTACCTCGCCCACGCCGGACACACGCGCCAGCTCATCCTTGATTTGAATAGTGGCGTAATTGCTCAGGTAGAGTTGATCGTAGCGAGCGTCAGGCGAGAACAGGTTGACGATCAGCAGGACGCCGGAGGTTGCCTGCTTGACGCTCACGCCGGCCTGCTTCACGACATCGGGCAAGAGCGGCACGGCGAGATTGACGCGATTCTGTGTCAGCATGTGCATTTTGTGCAGGTCGCCGCCACGCTCGAAGGTGAGGGCGAGGGCATACTTGCCGTCGCTGGAGCAGCGCGAGCGCATGAACCGCAACTTCTCGATGCCTCCGACCTGCTGCTCGATCGGAGCGCGGACCGTCTCGGAGACGACTGCGGCATTGGCCCCCGGATAGACGGTTTCCACGAGGATCCCAGGCCCGGCGGTCGCAGGAGACATGGACAACGGAGCGGAGTCCTTCCTGCCTGTCTCCTCATCACCCTGTTTCCCGCGCTCCCTCTCGACGGGGACGAGCCGCGGCCGAACCG
>DASPXY010001044.1:0-3204 GCA_035637055.1 Gemmataceae bacterium
GACAGCGACGACAGCACGCTCACGGGGAACAGCAGCCAGAACAGCGGCACCGCCGGCAGCGCCACCCGCAGCACCGGGTCGTCCGGCAAGAACACCGGCGCCAACACCTTCGCCGTGATGCCCACCGGCACCAGCCAGAACGCCGTCAGCCACAGCAGCAGCAGCGCCCGGCCGAGCCAGTCAAAGTACGGCTCGTCGGGCCACTCGACGGCGTCGTTGCCCGCCGCGGTGCCGATGACCACGACGAGGAACGAGTGCGAGGCGGAGACGAGGAGCATCCCGCCCAGGATGGCCGTCGCGGCCAGGAGCAGCAGGAAAATCAGGGAGGTGCCGAATGCACCGGCCATCGCAAGGACCTTTCCTTCCGCCCACGGGGCGCAGGCCGTGGGCTTGGCGGGCCACGGTCAGGGGGTGGTAGCTGCAGGGAGCTCCCCCTCCTGGGCCATTTTGCGGATGTCCTGCGTGATGCGCATCGAGCAGAACTTCGGGCCGCACATCGAGCAGAACTTCGACGACTTGAACACCTCCTGCGGCAGCGTCTCGTCGTGCATCGCCCGCGCCGTCTCCGGGTCGAGCGACAGCTCGAACTGCCGGTTCCAGTCGAATGCGAAACGGGCCTTCGACAGTTCATCGTCGCGAGTGCGCGCATTCTTGCGGCCGCGCGCCACGTCGCCGGCGTGGGCCGCGATCTTGTACGCGATCACGCCTTGACGCACGTCGTCCTTGTTCGGCAGTCCCAGATGCTCCTTCGGCGTGACGTAGCACAGCATCGCCGCCCCCGCCTCCGCCGCCAGCGCCGCGCCGATCGCCGAGGTAATGTGGTCGTAGCCCGGCGCCACGTCGGTCACCAGCGGGCCAAGGACGTAGAACGGTGCATCGTGGCACAGCTCGCGTTCCTTCTCGACGTTCATCTTGACCAGGTGCATCGGAATGTGCCCCGGCCCCTCGATCATCACCTGACAACCGTGCTCCCACGCCTTGAGCGTCAATTCGCCGAGCGTCTTTAACTCCGCGAACTGGGCGGCATCGTTGGCGTCGGCGAGACACCCGGGCCGCAGACCGTCGCCCAGGCTGAAGGTGACGTCGTAGGCGCGCATGATCTCGCACAACTCGTCGAAGTGGGTGTACCACGGGTTCTGCTGATGGTGGGCCAGCATCCACGCGCCCATCAGCGAGCCGCCGCGGCTGACGATGCCCGTGATGCGCTGAGTCGTCAGCGGCAGGTACTCGCGCAGCACGCCCGCATGGATCGTCATGTAATCGACGCCCTGCTTCGCCTGATGCTCGACCATGTCCAGCATCATCCGCGGCGTGATGTCGGCGGGATCCTTGACGCCCTGAATGATCTGATAGACCGGCACCGTGCCAATGGGCACCGGAGACGCGTCGAGGATCGCCTGGCGAATCGCGTCGATATTGCCACCTGTCGATAGATCCATCACGGTGTCGGCGCCGAGGTGGACGGCGGTGTGCAGTTTTTCGAGTTCCTCGTCGATTTTGCTGGTGACAGCGGAGTTGCCGATGTTGGCATTGATCTTGCACGCCGACGCGACGCCGATGCACATGGGTTCGAGGCGCTTCTGCAGGTGGACCGTATTGGCCGGGATGACCATGCGGCCCCGCGCCACCTCATCGCGAATCAACTCAACGTCAAGATCCTCACGATTGGCGACAAAACGCATCTCTTCGGTAACAATACCCTTGCGGGCGGCTTCGAGCTGAGTCATGAACGGCTCCTCCGGGTAAGCCCCGCGAGCCGAGCGGGGCATGGAATCTGCGTGCCGCTCGGCTCGCGGCACCTACGTTGGAATTTTGCGCAGCCAACTCTCGGCCAGGGCCTGCGGCAGGTCGAAACCGAAGAGCAGGTTGAACGCTCCGAGCAACAGGCCCGGCAAAAAGATCCAGATCACCAGCAAACTGAGCCCCTCTCCCATGTCATCGAGGGCGAACATCAAGGTCAGGAACCATACCGCCACCGGCACGTAGGCCATCAGGACCGCGGTGTGGACGATGCCGACGGGGAAACCGGATTCACAGACCATAGCGTCGAGGGCGGACAGGATGAGCGCGAAGATGGCCATGCCGAGGGCGGCGAAGGTGCAGCGCGTCCAGAAGGGGCCGTTCTCCATCGGGATGGGTTGTGGCCCGAGACGGACCTTGTACGCCAAGGCCGCCAGCGGCACGGTGAGCGGCCAGAAGAGGGTGACAGTAACGGTGATGACCAGCACCCAGCGGACGAAGGCGAAGATTTCCATCGCGCGGCCTCCGATCCGAGGGAGAGTGGACGAGGAACGCGGCCGCGATGGCTCTGAAGGAGAGGGAGTTGGTCGCTTTCCCACGCCGGTATGACCCGGATCAGGTCCCAGGGTCTGCTCTCAGTCCGCCGCTGGCACGCCTTCGCGCCCCCGCAGCCGGACACCCCTAGCGATCTGCGGTGATTGTAGCCGGCGCGCGGGAACGGTCAAGGCAGCGGCCTTGGCGGCGTCCGCAAGGCGATGAACAGCCGTCCGGCGGACACGACGCGCCAGCCCCGCTCCGCATGCAGTAGTTGACACAACCGAGGGTGAATATCCGCTTCGACGACCACCAGATTCACGCCGTAGCGGTCGAGGACGTCGCGCCAGCCCGGAGCGCCGCTCCGGACGATGGTACACAGGCGCCAGTGTTCGGGAGAAAAGAGATGGACGTGGGTGTATATAAACACCTGCTGTTGCGGCGACAGTTGCCAAACGAGGTAATCGCCAAGCGTCTCGCTGGCGAAGATTCGGCCGGTAAAGCGGCTGCCGGGGTAGTGAACCTGGAGCTGCTTCGCGAGTTCGGGGAGCGGTTCGCGGCGGTCGGGATCCTGCAGCACGGCGGCCAGGCGCCAGGGTGTAGCGTCGGCGACCGAGCGCTGCACCGACGCAGGGGCGTCGGCGACGAGCCACTGCACCGGAATGGACCACCCCACCGCCAGGAGCACCGCCGCGCAGGCGAGGAGCGTTTTCCGCAAACTCGGCAGGGCGTCCGGGGAGTGTTCGTCGCACTTCGATGTCCTGGCGGCTGCCCGGGCGCCGACCATCAGCCAGGGGGCCACCATCAGCCACCACACCAAGGCCCGCTGATGCCACAGGGGTTGCAGGGCGAAGAGGAGCAGCAACACTCCAGTGCTCGGGGAGAAACGGCCTGGCCTGCGGACCTCGGCGCCCAGGACGAGGACAAGAC
>DASPXY010001045.1:0-5367 GCA_035637055.1 Gemmataceae bacterium
TCAGGCTACCACACCCAGCCCCGCGGCGGTAGCCCAGCGGCCGCTCGCCGCTCAAGTTTGCGGATGGTTCGCCGGTGACGACCGCGCTGGATTGGCCGCGTCGCCGCGCTGAGATTCTGGAGACGTGGCACAAAGCGATGGGCCCCTGGCCGGCTCGCATCGAGAAGCCAAAAGTCGAGACCGTCCAGATCACCCGCCGCGAGAACGTCACGCAGCACCAGCTTCGGCTCGGCATCGCTCTGGATGGCGAAATGGTTGACGCATTCCTGCTCGTGCCCGACGGGTTCGGAACCCTCATGGACCGCGTTCACCTGACCGCAAGCCAAACCGGCGGCAACCCCGCCGCGGCACCAACCGCCGAGAACCTGCGCAAGAGCGGCTACCAGCTGCGCGGTTGGCTCACGGTGCAGAAGATCGCCGAGATCAAACGCCGCGTGCTGGATTGAGGGAAAATGGTTTAGGGATCCTTCATATCGCGTTTTGGTGAATTGAGCGGATTCAGCCGTGGCTCCCAGAAGACAGCCGGCTCGTCAAGACTCTTGAGGATTCCCTGGTCGAGTAAAAGCAGGAGGAGATGGACGAGCCACGGCTTGAACGCGGAAGCCACGTCCGCGCGCCTGGCGATGTCGCCCCAGGAATAAACGAGATGTCCGCCGCGCACGACGCAGCCCCGACCGCCGACGAAATCGCGGAGCGCATCGAGCTTCGCGACGTCAAGTCCGACCTGGTTCGGGGCCTTCGTCGCCCAGGTCTTGCCGGGGAAGACGCCTCGTCCCTGGTCCTTCGCTCTCCCCTCGCCTGTGACTTCGCTCAGGAGGCGAAAGAAACCCTTCTTCCGCGGGCTCAGCGCGCCCCAGTTGACCGGCACACTCTGGTAGCCGTCGTCGAAGCCCTCGCCTTGCATGCGATAGTCGAAAAACCCCCACGAGGCATACTCGCCGATGGCCGCGACGAAGTTGTTCCTGGGCTGGTCGAAGTCGAAATGATCGTCCTCGTTGAAGAGGATCGGCATGGGCCGATAGCCGGGGACTTTGCGCGTTTGCTTGACCATCGCGGCAATGCGTGCGGGATCCTTCACGCCGTTGCCGTGCAGCAGGAGGAAATCGGACGCGCGGACGACATTCTCTTGCGGGATGACGCCGCCACCGTAGCTGGTGCCGACGAGGAAGCGCCGGCCGTCCTTGGTTCGTTTCCTGACACGGTCGATGAGTTCATGAACGCGCTTGGGCTTGAGAAGGTCGTGGTCGTAGCGGACGTTGCATTCGTTGTTGACCTCGATGAGGACGTTGCGATAACCCCGCTCGAAGAGCCAATCGAGCGCGTTGTCCACGCCGCGCTGGATCGCTGCCTCGTCCTTGAGCCGCTCATCCTGACCGAAGTAAAAGAGCCCCAGAATGACGACCATGCCGAGTTCGTCCGCCTTGTCGAGAACGCGCTCCAGCCGGTTCATGTAGTCGGGACGCAGACTGCCGTCCTCCCGGAACGCGGAGTTGTGCCAGGGCTGCTTGGCGGAGTAGCCTTGCGGACTGCCGCCCTGGAGGTTCAGGGTCATGCCCAGCAGCCCGTGCTGCCGCCAGGTCGGCATGGCCGCGATGAACTCGCGGGTGTTGCGCTGGGCGTCCCACTGCTTCGTGTCGGGGTACGCCCACAACTTCACCGTCTCCGGATTGAGGTCGTCGAAAATCGCTTGCACCATGCGGCTGTTGAAGAGCAGCCCCTCAATGTTCTTGCCCCGCCAGGTTCGCCCCTTGTAAGTCGGCTGGCCATTGATCCAAAACTGCTCACCCTGAATGGCGACGGCCGTTGTTCGGGGTGGTCCGTTTGACTGCCCCTGGGCACAGGCGTCCGCGTTCAAGAAACCGCCGACCCAGACGAGTCCAAGAATCAGGATCCATCTCATGCACGCCTCCGGATCTTGTTGCAGAGTGCGATCGGCCGACGCCAGACGCAATCCCTGCCACTGGGCAGAGGTATGATTACCGCGCGTGTTTGTACAGAAAGACCTTCGCCGGCCGGTTCGCGAAATACAGGGTGACGCCGTGCGCGTTGATCGGCGCGCTCACCCCCTCAGCGATCAGCGCGTCGGGCAACTGCCGCCATACGTTCTTCTTCACATCCAGGGCGTGGAACTTGCCCTTGTTCTCCATGCTCAAGACGAGCAGGTCGCCGGTGACCGGGTCGATGGCTGTCACCGTACTGCTGATGCGAATGACGAAGGGCGCATCCTTGAGCCGCGTGATGTTGCCTTGGGCGTCCATGCGGTGCAGCACCTTGCTGCCGTTGCCGGCGCCGAAGATCACGGACTTGTCGGCGGGATTGTACTTGGCGATATTGTGGTACGGTCCCATCGGGAACCTGTCCTTGAGGACCGACCAGGTGTTCTTCTCCTCGTCGAAAAAGTGGACCACGCCGCCGAGGACGCGGACCAGTCCTTTGCGCTCGGGGAAGTAGGCCAGGGCGGTGCCGTGGCCGGTCGCGGCTCCCTTGATCTCAGGGAGAACGGTCCATTCCTCCCTGGCGATGTCATAGCGGTGGACCAGTCGCGTGGCGCTTTGGTGATGGAAGAGCACTCCCCGCGCCGGGTCGATGGTGTTATTCTCGTAGGCATGGCCGATCGGGCCTTTGCCCGTTTTCGGATCGCCTTTCCACCAGCTCGGCGTGGGCATAAGTTGCCAGGAGTTGGAGGCTGCGGAATAGGTGATGAACTTGACTGCGGAGTAATGCCCCTGCCCGACGAACAGAACCTGCCGCGTTTTGGGATTCCACACGGCGGTGTCGGTGTATTCCAGGATGTGATGGCTCTGCACTTTGAGCAGGTCGGCACTGTAGCCCGCCGTTTTCAGCTCCGCCCAGGTGCCTGGTTTCATGCTGGCGGCGAGTTTGGCCAACTCGGTCTCCGAGGAGGGCTTGTTGCCGCTGCCTTGGGCCAGGCCGTGCGCAAGCGTCATGGAAGCTGACAACGCACACGCAAAGAGCAATGCTCTCATCGTGTTCATAGGATTACCTCGTGACAAATTCCAAATCACCAAACTGTACACGTTCTGGGTCAGTCCCGACGCCTCGGGCGCGAGCCACAGTGACATCGCGGCCGGCGGTCTGGGCCTTCGTGGCCTGACCGGTAGGGTCAGATCGCGACGCGAACGCGACGCAGACCAGCACGATGGGACATTGTAGTCAACTCGCTCCGCGAGTTGACCCCGCACTCGCGGGGCAAGTGGGCTGCATTCCGCCGTTGGACTCAGTCCCTTGCCCCGCAAGAGCAGGGCCGGAATTCATACACGGAGCAACACCATGGAGCTGCAGATCAATCCGCACGAGTTGATTCTGATCGGCGAAAACTCGTTCCTTCGTTTGAGCAAGGATAACGGGCACTCGGTGGCGACGCGATGCAGCCATTGGCGTGTGTTATGGTCGCCCGCAGGCGCCGGCCACGCTCTGTTTGTGGACACCAGCCTCTTCAATGGCGTGCGCATCTATGCCGACAGCGTACCCCTGGCCCGCTTCCTGCAACAAGAGATTGAGTATCTGCTTTACAAGCCGTTCAGCGATATCGGCGCCACGATGATGGCAGCAACCTTTGCGCGAGAAGGAACGCCTCCGGGCGTTTGCGAGGAGGTCATTCGCACGGACCAGGAGGAGATTCGCCTGAGCTGGAGCGACTTTCTCAAGCCATTCAACTTCGCCGCACCTCCGGGGTTCGACGGCCGCCCGATCGGCGTCCAGACGACCTTTTTCCCCGCCAAGGCTGCCTCGCTTTCCCTGAACGGTCGCAAAGCCGCGGGGGAGCCCTGGCGGCTGGATCGCGGCGGGAAGCAGAGCACAACCGCTTGCCTGGCGTGGTGCGAGACCTGGTTTCGGCCGTAACTTGCTTGCGCTGAGATGATCCGCGTCCCCGGGCCGCCGTGCCGGGTCGAGCGGGGTCGCAATCGAGACGTCTATCTCAGCAACGACGGACCACCGTGGACAGCGGCGACACATGTGCTGGGCGACCAGGCACTGGCTGAGCGTGACGCACACGAAGCTACGCAGTGAGGTGCTGGAAAGCGCCAACTTCAGGACGAATTCTCCCCACAGCGTCTCGATTACTGGGTCGAGACGGTCTTCGCCGACTACCGCACCGCCCACCCGGACCGACCGACGCTGACGACGCACATGTTCCGCAAACGGGCGTTCACGATGGCCTGGAAGAAGGGGATCGATGTGCGGCGCGCCTCGATCGACTACGGCTGCAACGTGGACACCCTGGTCAAGCATTACATCGCACTGGACGAGCAGGAGGTGACCGACGTTGTCGCCAAGATGTATGGCGGCAAACCGCAGAAGGACGAAGAAGAGTGAACCCGTGGACTGTCATCCAGGTAGAACTCGGGGTCGCCGATCCCTACAATGATGGTCAAGCACGGCGGTCGGAATCGACGTAAGTCCAATAAGTTCGCGGACCCATTGCGGAACTTATGGTCGCCAAACGGAACCTCAAACGGCCAAAACGTGCCTAACGGAGCCTCAAGATGGATTGACGCAAAGAGAAGCGATAAAGCGAGATGCGGTGATAAGCTGCAACAAATACCCGGTAGTGTAACGGCAGCACAAGAGATTTTGGTTCTCTTTGTCCAGGTTCGAATCCTGGCCGGGTAGCTGGATGACTGGAGATGTCAGGAGATGCAACCCGCTGACAAATCAGTGGGTTGCGTCGTTTCTGGGAGTCCTCATTTCCTCCCTCTCCAGTGCCAGATGATGCCTGGAGATGCCCTTGGTTGCTTGGGGTCCGAGCAACCAGCGAGCAACCAAGCCCTACATTGCTACTCGCTTTATCCGCGTCTCCCTCTTGCGGGGGAAAAATGCTCACGCGAGTCTCTTCCTCCTGATTGCTAACCGGCCCAATCGGCCCAATTTGCTGTAAGCCTTTTGTGTCGTCGCGGTTATCGTGGGCCGGTTCCTGGGCTGGTTGGGCCGATTGGGCCAGTCCATCCGTTCCCGTCGCAGCAAGTTGGACAGCGGCGGCCTCGGTGGTGTTGGCGGGCAGAAAGTTGGGCAGTTTCTCGACGGCGCCGGCAAGGTCGTACAAGCGGCGGTGCGAGTACCGGGCGGTGAGGACCGGCGTTGAATGGCCTGCCAACTCCTGCAACGTCCGCAGGTCGATGCCGGCGCGGCCGCCCAGCGTCAGGTAGGTGTGCCGTAGGGCGTGGAAGTCGGCGTACAGCGGGCCGTCCGGTCCCTCGATGACGTAGGGCACGCCAGCCGGCTCTAGGTCGAGCCGCAGCATCTCGGCGGCGGCGTCGAACCAGTTCCCGGCCCAGACAGGTTGCCCTGCGGGCCGGTCGGTCAGATAGACGCGCAGGGCCTCGGCCACCTCGGGGGGCAAGGGCT
>DASPXY010001046.1:0-3595 GCA_035637055.1 Gemmataceae bacterium
CCGCCCGCCGCGCCGGACTACAACGCGCCCACCAGGCCAGAGTTGCAGCCCGCCGACAAGTTCGACAGGATCATCCATGACCAGCCCTCGGGTGTTGGGTATTTGCACCCCGACCCGGTTCATTTGCTCAGACACACCTCGGAACCTGTGCCTGGAAGCCGGCGTCGGGCGGGACTCCTTCTACCGCAGCCCACCATCCGGACCTGGTTCGCTGCCGCCAGCGCCAACCACCAGGCCCACCAGCCGGAACTGGTAAGGCTCCGCGAACAACTCACCGCGCAGCGCGCGGAGGCCAGCGCCGTCGCCGGCCGCAACGCCGGGACCATCCGGGCACTGGAGCAAACCATCACCACTTACGCCAACCAGATCCAAACCCTGGCCCCTACAAGCCGCCGAACTGACCAGGACAACCAGCGGCTCCGCGAACAACTCAGCCGAAGCGGAAACATCCGCACCCTGCCCACCACGGCCGAGTCCAGGACTACAACATCGCGACGCTAACCGCGCTGGGGCGAGCCTGGAGGGGCGTCTTTCCGCGGACGAGGCGAGGCACGTGCTCTCCCAGATGGCGGCCGCCGCCAGGATGGGCAGCTGACCAGCCTCACCGCATAGATTGGGGGCCCCATCCAAGGATGGGGCCATGGGGCCCACCTGTTGCGTCAGCGGCCGCCTACCATTTGCCGCCCGCCTGCTGACGCGTCGGCGCGTTGAGGCGGTTGAAGGCGTTGGTGATGGCGATATTGAGCAGCAGCGCGGCCAGTTCCTTCTGATCGAAGTGCTTGGCGGCCACGTCCCACACCTCATCTGGTACTGGGTTGGGGTTGTCGGCGAGCCGCGTGACGGCTTCGGTCAGGGCCAGCGTGGCGCGTTCTTCCTCGCTGAACCACGGCGTCTCACGCCAGGCGGCGACGGCGTAGACCTGTTTCTCGGTCGCGCCGTGGTGCCGGGACTGCACGGCACCTCCGGCCACGCAAGGGCTGCAGCCGTTGATCTGGCTGGCGCGCAGGTGGGTCAGCGCCAGCAGCTTCCCGTCCACTCCGGCGCGCTGGATGGATTTGTTGACGGCGATCAGCGCCTCCATCGCCTCGGGGATCAGGGTTGCCGGGTTGGGCATGCGTTCGATTGACATTGTTTTCTCCCTCGACTTCGTTGGTGCGTTTCTGACAGGAGTCATCGGACCACCGGCACGGTGAGGCCCGCGCCGTCCGTGGGACACCGTGGGACACGGGAGACGCGGCTTAGCTGCGGAAACAGGACTCTGTACCGTCGCTGCGGGCTGGGACGGGTACCGTGTTCCGCGTGTCGAGCGTCCAGGAGCGCCTGGTGGCCCAGCTCGCCCGGATCAAGGAGCTGAGCGGGCTCAGCCTGCGTGCCCTCGCCCGCCAGACGGGCCTGAGCAGCTCGTCACTGTCTCGGTATCTGACGGGCCAGCTGGTACCGCCATGGGAAGCCGTCGTGGCCCTGTGCTGGGCCGTGGGCCGCGATCCCCGTCCGCTGCGGGCCTTGTGGGTTGAGGCCTCCAAGGCCGGAGCGGAACCCAGCCCGCGCAGGAACGACCTTCCGGCTGACCTCGGCGACTTCACCGGCCGCGAGGCCGAGCTAGGACGCGTCGAGGAGCTGCTGCGTGAAGCGGGCGCGGTCGCGATCGACGGTATGGCGGGCGTCGTGAAGACCAGCCTCGCTGTGCACGTGGCACATCGTCTCGCACCGTCCTTTCCGGACGGTGGACTCTATCTCGACCTATACGGCTTCACTCCCGGCCAGGAACCGCTGGAGCCGTCGGCCGCGCTGGGGCGCGTGCTGGGTGCCTTGGGTGTCTCACATCCTCCAGCCGATACAACCGAGCGCGCGGCGCTCTGGCGATCGGAAATGTCCCGGCGGCAGGCGCTTGTCCTGCTCGACAACGCGGTCGACGCGGAGCACGTGCGTCCGCTTCTTCCTGGCGCGGGGAAGTCCGCGGTCTTGGTCACTAGCCGCAACCGGTTAGTGGACCTGGGCGGGGTGCCGCCGGTCTCCCTGGAAGCACTGTCCAATGAGGACGCGGCAACGCTCTTCGGCCGGGCATCTGGGGTCGACCTGACCGATGGCGAGGCGGCGACGCAGGTGCTGCGGCAATGCGCCGGGCTTCCGCTGGCCCTGCGGATGGCGGGTGCGCGGCTGCGGCACCGTCCTGGTTGGACAGTCGCGGTGCTTGCCGAACGGCTGCGCGACAACGCCAGCCGTTTTGACGCCGTGTTCGGCATGTCGCTAAAGCAGCTCGACTCGGACCAGCGCCGCATGTTCCGGTTGCTAGGTGTGTTGCCCGGCGCCGACTTTGACGCATTGGTGGCGGGCGCGCTTACAGGCATGACGCCAGGCCGCATCAGTGCGGTGCTGGACGAGCTGGTAGACGCACACTTGGTGCAAGAGCCCTCGCCTGGCCGGTACAAGCTACACGACCTGATCCGGCGGTACGCGGCAGACCTCGCCCGCGATGAGGAGCCCCACGCGGACGCTGCCGTGCGCCGGGTCCTGAACCACTACTTGGCCCAGGCCATCGCCAACGATAAGGCGCTGCCCTTCCAGCAGCGCAAGGAGCCTGTGCCAGGGGACCCGGCCAAGGCCATGGCCTGGTTCGACACCGAGTACGCCAACCTGATCGCCTGCTTCGATGCCGCCGTGCGGCTTGGTGCTGACGAGGTGGTCGCTGAGCTGCCGCCAGCCATGCGAGCCTGGTTCCTCCGGCACCGCGGCACGGACGATCAGGTACGCCTGCTCGAAGGCGCCGTAGCCGCCGCGGAACGGCTCTGCCGCAACCAGCAGCGGGCTTCGCTGCTGGCGGACCTCGGCTTCGCCCTGGCCGCCGCTGGACGTCTCACTGAGGCGCTCGCCGCCTATGAATCGGCCGCACAGTCTGGTTTGGACGATGATGACCTCGCGGGCGGGCTCGCCCTGCGCACCGGCTTTGTGCGCCGGGATCTCAGCGATCTCGAGGCGGCACGGACGCAATTCCGGCTGGCGTGCAAGCTGTTCGAGGAGACCGGAAATCGTAGCGGGCAGTCGCAGGCGCTGGCCTTCGACGGATGGGTGACCCTCCACCTTGGACGGAACCACGAAGCGGCCGAGTTCGCCCGTGCCTCGGTCGCACTGGCCGAAGGGCCTGCTCGGATAACCGGGCTGGTCACCCTCGGCGTCGCGCTGGCACCAGACAATCCCGCCGAGTCGCTGAAAGCCCTGCATGAGGCGTTGCAGCTGGCCGATATTCCGCACAACAAGGCGTGGTGTCATAACTATCTCGGTGTCGCGTTGCGCATCATGGGTAATGTCGACGAGGCACTCGACCACCATCGGCGCGCGTTCGAGCTGCTGGAACCGCTGGCCGAGGCGCAGCTGGAGATCGACTTCCTGCCCACGTACGCCGAGACCTGCCGTGCGGCGGGTCGTGACGACGCGGCACTGGCGTTGGACGAGCGCACCGTCGAGCTGGCGCGAAAGCTCGGGCGGCCAACCCCTGAGGTCCGGCCAAGGCCGGACCTCTCAACGGGTCAGTGACCTAGCCTTTTAGCGCACCGCCTGCTTCACCAGCGCGACAATCTTTGCCTCGTCGGCGGCGGTC
>DASPXY010001047.1:0-2826 GCA_035637055.1 Gemmataceae bacterium
CAACTTGCTCGACATCCCGGCCAATCAACCGCAACCGGTGGGCATGCAGGTGATGCCGGACAACGAGGGTCGGCTTTGGCTGACAACGACTCAGCCGTTCGGCGGGCAACCGACTCGGAAACTGGTTGGGCGTGTCGGCGCTGTCGAGGCGTCGTACGTGGCGCTGACGACATCGAAGGGCCTGGTGGTCCTCGATCCGCTGCGCGGGGTGCCGCTGTGGACGAAGGCCAGCGTGCCGTCGAGCACCGAGATTTTCGGCGACGATCAGCACATTTACCTGGTGGGTGCCTCGGATACGAGCATCACCGGGCCGAGTCAGGTGCTGCGGGCCAGCGACGGCAGCCCAGTCGAGGCGCGCGACTTCACCTATCTCTACAAGCACCGCATCCGCACGATGGGCCGCAATCTGCTGACCTCTGCCCCGGACGCCGGGAAGGTCACACTTCGCCTCTACGATGTGCGCGCCGGCAAGGAACTGTGGAAGCGCTCGTTCGAGGGCAAGGCGGTTGTGCTGCAGACCGAGGACGAGCACCTGACCGGGGCGATCGAACCGAATGGCAAGATCATCGTGGTGGATCTGCGGAACTTCAAGGAGGTGCTCAACTCCAGCGTCATCGAGGCACGGATCACGGCGGACGACATCAAGGATCTGCAAAGGCCGCTGCTCCTGGACGACAACGAACGTTTCTATGTCGCCCTCAACACGCCGATTGACCCGCAGAAGGTGATGGGCGGGGTGCTGTCGAGCAACTTCGCCAACGGCATTCGCTGTGCCCCGGTCAACGGCTGGGTCTGCGCTTTCCTGAAGAAGACGGGTGAGTTCGACTGGCACCTGGAGAGCAAGACGACGAACCAGATGCTCGTCCTGGAGCAGTTCCGCAACCTGCCGATCCTGCTGTTCAGCGTCCGCTACACCGAACCGCTGCAGGGAGGGGTCGGCGGGGCGCGGATGGTGTCGTACACGGGCAGCGTCGCCAAGGATACGGGCAGCGTGATCTGGTGGCCGCCGCAGGCGAGGCAGTCGAACGGGTCGGCCCAGTTCTACGCTTTCAACATCGATGTGAAGGCGGGGACGATCAACATGATCGGCTACAACGGCACGGTGCAGCACTACATCGACGACGGCCGCAAGGTGAACGGCGCCGGCAACCGCGGCCCAGGCGCTGGACCAGGGGCTCAACCGCCCATATTGCACGACCAACCGCCCCGTATCATTGTCCCGCCAGGGAAACGCCTGCCCCCCGGTGGGCGCGGTCGCGTTGGGGGCGGGATCATGCCGGCACCCCAACCGCAAGTGTTGCCGCTGGACCGTCTGCCGGTGCGCGACGCGGCCGTCCCGAAGCGGTGAGAATGGCCAACCTGTCCCGACGAGCGGCGGGGCCTGTGAATATCGACCTGGTGGCTCGTCAGATAGTAAGGGGCCTTTGTTCGAGGAGTCTCGATTCATGAAGCGTTTGCTCATCCTTGGTGTGGCGGGCGTCGCCGCCTTTCTCCTGACCCTGGGCGCTGCACGGGCGCGCGCCGACGAGATCCCGGAGAAATACCGGGAAACCGTCCGCAAAGGTCTGGAATGGCTCGCCAAGCAGCAGCAGAGCGACGGCCACTTCGCCGCTAACGGCAATCAATATCCCGTCTCGATGACCGCCCTCTCCGGTATGGCTCTGCTCATGGAAGGCAGCACCATTCGCGAGGGGAAATATGCGCCGCAGATCAAGAAGGCCGCCGAGTGGCTCATGGATCGCAGCATGCGCGGCCAGCGCGACGGCCTGATCGGCAACACTGATAATCCGACCGAGGCCGGCCGCTACATGTACGGGCACGGTTTCGGCACGCTCTTTCTCGCCTGTGTCTACGGCGACGAGGACAACGAGAAGCGCCGCGAACGCCTCAAGGACATCCTGACGCGGGCAGTCAAGTACATCGGCAACGCCCAGTCCACTCAGGGCGGTTGGTTCTATACCTCCAAGGCGGATGGCCACGATCAAGACGAAGGTTCGGTGACCATCACGCAGGTGCAGGCGCTCCGCGCTGCCAAGAACGCCGGTATCGCCGTGCCGAAGGACTTCATCAAGAAGGCCCAGGATTACCTCAAACATTCGACGACGGAACGCGGCGGCGTGGTGTACAGTCTCGGCCGCGGCGGAATGCGAGCGGCGGCGGGCGGCGAACGGCCGGCCCTGACGGCGGCGGCGATCTCCTGCGGTTTCAGTGCCGGTGAGTACAAGAGCGACCTGGTCAAGAAGTGGTTCAAGTATTGCCAGACCGCCGTTCCGATCGGTCTCGGCGGTGTGCGCGTCGGTCACGACGAATACACCCACTACTACTATGCCCAGGCGGTCTACATCCTGGGCGAGACTGGCTGGGAGAAATTGTTCGGCCCCACGCCGGAGAACGATCGCTTGACGTGGAGCAAGTACAAGGCGGCGATGTTCGACCGGCTGCAGTCGATGCAGCACCAGGACGGGAGTTGGCCGAGCGGCGGCGGCTTCAGCGTCGGGCCGGTCTACTCGACGGCGGTCTACCTCAGCATCATGCAACTGGATAAGGCTGCCTTACCGATCTACCAGCGCTGACGGAAAACCTTGGCGAGCGGGGGGCGTAAGCCCCCTGTTGAGCGACTCCAAACAGGGGGCTTACGCCCCCCGCTCACCTGTTTAGCTGGAGCCTTGCTACCATGAAGTTCGTCGTGACCATCTCCGCTGGATTGCTGCTCGCCGGCAGTTCTCCGGTGATTATCCATCATCGTTAAGGACTTTGAGACAAGACCGCCGGGATAAACCCGGCGGCTCGTCGGCACATGAACGAGCGGCGGGGTTGATCCCCGCC
>DASPXY010001048.1:0-4467 GCA_035637055.1 Gemmataceae bacterium
CCGGTGAAGGCTTCACCGGCGGGCTCACGCCGCGCCGCTCGCCGGACGTCAAATGCCTTCGCCGCCGGAGAATTGCAGCTCGACGTCGAGCGGAAAGCGTGTATTCTCCTCCGCGAAGGCGTTCATATCGTAGAGCAGCAAGGCGGCATCGCTGCGTTCATCGTGGATGCGGCGCGTGGCGCCGACACGCACGGGTCGCGGCCGGCAATGGTGGATCAGGTAGCCGCCGTTGAGCGGATCGTGCTCTATCGGTTGCACGCGGCCCGTGGCGGAAGTGGCGCGGGCGAGGATCGTGTAGTCGCCCGGCGTGGCGACCTCCCAGAGATACTCCCACAGGGTCCACGAATAGGGCGCCCGCGGGCCCATCAGTTCGGCTTCGGCCCAGGTGCGGCCGCCGTCGGCGCTCACTTCGACCCGTGCGACCGCCTCTGGACCGGCCCAGGCGACGCCGAACAGGCGATTGGTGCCGACGCCGAGGACTTCGTTCAGCTGGGGCCGGATCACCTCCGACTTGATCGCCATCGGCCCGACGACGACGGTTTCGACGCCGTCCGGGTTGCGCCGCTGCACGGTGTACTTGGTCGTCTGAAAGTAACCGTGGAAGGGGCGATTGAGGACTTCGATGCGCGCCAGCCACTTCACCGAGGCGACGCCATACCACCCGGGGACGAGCAAGCGCACCGGGAAGCCGTGCTCCGCTTCGAGCAGTTCGCCGTTCATGCGCACCGCGAGCAAGGTATCGGGATCGAGGGCCTTGGCCAGTGGCAGGCTGCGGGCGAACGCCATCGGCTCGGGGTGGTCCGCCTCGGTGCCGCGGTCGTAGCCCTCGAAAAGGACTTCCGTGGCCTCGGGACGGACGCCGGCCTTTTGCAGCACCAGCCGCAACGGCACTCCCGTCCACTCGGCGTGGCCGATCGCGCCCGCGCCCCACTGAACGCCATGTGCGTGCGGTTGGAGGAACGAGCGACCGTTGCCTGCGCACTCGACGGTGCAGAAAACGGAGCGCTCCGGCAGGGCGAGCAGATCGTCCCAGGTCAATTCCAGCGGCCGTTCGACGCGGCCCTCGACACGCAGCCGCCAGGTGGTTTCGTCCAGGTGCGGCATCTCGAAATGATTGCGGACGAAAAAGAGCCGGTTTGGCGTGACCCAGCTGCGGACTTGCTCCAACGGAGTTTCGCTGTTCTCTGGCGTCGCGGTGACGATCTTGCGCTGCTCGGACATGCGTCCTCCAAAGGAAAAAGGAAAAAGGAAAAAGGAAAAAGAAGTAAGACAGAGACCAGCCTCTGTTTTTCCCTTTTCCCTTTTTCCTTTTTCCTTGGGTTAAATCCCGGCGGCGTCGCTGAACTCCAGCAACATCGGCTCCTCGCCGCGGCCGCGCTCCATCAGCGAGTAAGTGCCCATCAACACCAGCGGCGGCGAGTAGATGTGCAGCGTCACCAGGTCCGCCGTGCCGGCCTGCAGGTTGGATACTTGATGCAGGTCGATGTCCTCGCTGCCGACCACGCCGCCGGGCAACACGTCGCGCGAGAATGTCGCCTTGACGTGGCCGTTCGGAGCGAACTCGAAGAGCGTCTCGGTCATGGTGCCTTCGAGGACGCGCACGGCGCAGCTTGAACCGCGGTGGTCGTGGATCGGCGAGCGCTGGCCGTTGCGCCAGCACAGCGCCCAGAGATTGTACCACTGCCCGGCATGGATCAGGTTGCGGCGGTAGGTGCGCTCCGCGAAACGGACGTGAGCGGCGAGTTCGTCGATGCTGAGGTCGAGGCCGGTCAACTCCGCCATCAACTCCTTGAGCGGCGCACGGTCGCGCAGGCGGTTGAGATACTGCAACAGGTCGTTGAGGTTCTTGGCCATGATCGTGCCCCCGTCCAGGGCGGCTTGAGGGATTAGTTTATTCAGGATACCCAAGGCGCTTGCGGAAGCAAGAGCGATTGCGCGGCCAGCGGCCTGCGCACTTCGTCTTGACGCAATCCGCCGTGGCGGTACTGTGCGATCCTTCTTTTCCCGGAGGGACGAGCGATGGCGCGGAGGATCATCGCGGCAGGCCTGGCGATCTGGGCGGCCTCCGCACTGTGCGGTTGCGGCACGCTCATGAACACGTCCAGCGAACCGCCCGGCATGGCGCGCCCCAGCAACGGGCCGACCCATCAGATCTACGGCGGAGTGCGCCACGATGCGACGCTGGGCAGCACCCTGTTGCTCGAAGGAGGCAAGAAGCCGCCGGTG
The DNA here is from genome assembly GCA_035637055.1 of Gemmataceae bacterium. Classification (GTDB taxonomy): domain Bacteria; phylum Planctomycetota; class Planctomycetia; order Gemmatales; family Gemmataceae; genus DASPXY01. Next base: position 2,227 of record DASPXY010001048.1, read on the forward strand.
CTGTTCCTCGGCGCGTATCTCCTTGCGGTGGATATGCCGCTCTCCCTGGTCGGCGACACGTTGACCCTGCCGTGGATGGTGGCGGCGACGGTCAAGCGCTGGCGCGGCCCCGAAGACGAAGCACCTCCTGCGCCACGCGACCCGCCGCAGACCACCCGGCATGAGCTCGACCTCGGCGATCTCGGCACCTCAAGCCGATCGAGCGGCGCCCTCCGGTCGAGCGCGAGTTCGCCATCCCGAGAATAGTGTGGCAAAGGCCGTCCTCGAAACTGCTCTTTGTGCAGGCGACTCCCTACGTTATCGTTCGCGGCAGCCTGGACGACCAAACCAGGAAAGGAGTCCTCATGCACGCGAAGCCTTTCTTTCGTTCCAGTTCTCTGGACCTACTGCCCGCGCTGGGCGGGGTTGCCAATGTCGCCCTGCTTTTTTGGACCTTCCTCTGTTTCACCAGTTTACCAACGTGGGCTCTGGCCATTCTCTTCGTCGTTGTCGCGTGGTGCTACTGCTGGAACCTGCAATGTGTTTCGCACAACTTCATCCACAACCCATTCTTTCGGAGTGCGTGGCTCAATCGCGCCTACAGTGTTCTCAACAGCCTGGCCATCGGTGTGCCGCAGGTGTTCTATCACCATTACCACATGAACCACCACTTCGGAGACAACGATAAGAAGGGGCCGGATGGTTCGACCAGGGATTGGTCCTCGATCTATCGCCACAGCAAGACCGACGGCCCCGAGTCGTTCTGGCGTTACATTCTGCTAGGCTATTTCCGCGTCGAGGTCGGACCGCTGCTGCGTAAGGTGGCGGCGCGCGGCTGGAGCGAGATCGCCCAGGCCGCGGTGGAGTGCGTCGCCCTCGGTGTGTTCTTTATCAGCATGGTGCTCATCGACTGGCGCTATTTCGTCATTTTCTATGTCCCATCGCACTATCTCGGCTGGGTGCTGAGCTACGCCGAGGGCTACCTGGAGCACTACGGTTGTAAGCCGGGCAACCCCTATGCCAACTCGGTCAGCTCCTACAACCGCTTTTACAATCTCCTTTGGTTCAACAATGGTTATCATCAAGAGCACCATTGGGATCCCAAGTGGCACTGGTCGCGAATGCCGGAACTGAGCGAACGACTCCAACCGCAGTTCGAGGCCAATGGCACGCGCATTCTACGCGGCCCGCACATGACGGCGCTGCTGGAGGATTGGCTCGCGGGGCGACGGATTGTCGAGGCGGAGCAAGAGCAACACTCCGGGCAGAACGAGAGCACCCGTCGCGCCGCGTGACTTTCCCTCGGAGGGACAAGCGTATAGGCAGCAAAGGCGTGTCGGGGTACAATGCCTGAATGAGTGGGTAATTGAGCACGCTTCGAGCCGACCAGTGACGGAGGGACGTAGATGACGCCTATCGCTACGCAGGATCCGGTTCTTGCTGCCGGGGCCATGAGCAATGGGCCTGATGCGCTCTACGAGATCGTCGATGGGCAATATGTGGAGTTGCCGCCGATGAGTACCTGCGCCGTCAGGATCGCATCTCTTCTGGTGAAGGCCCTTGAGGTATTCGCTGAAGAGCACAAACTCGGCCGCGCTGTCGCGGAGATGCTCTTCGCGCTTGACGCCAAAGGGAAACTGAAACGACGCCCCGATGTCGCCTTCGTCTCTTACGCACGTTGGGCCAAAGGACGGCGTTTGCCGGATACCGATCCGTGGATGGTCGTGCCGGAATTGGCCATCGAAGTCGTCAGTCCGAACGATCTTGCGGAGGATCTTCGCAAGAAGGTCCAGGAATACTTCCAGGCAGGGGCGCAACTGGTTTGGGTGGTCTATCCCAAACTCGGCTTGGTGGACGTGTATGAATCGCAGAGCGTCGTCCGCGTCCGGACGCTTGCGGAAGAATTGGACGGCGGCTCTGTGTTGCCCGACTTGCGTCTCCCGGTCGCGGTGCTCTTCGAGGAAGGGGAAGCGGAGTAGCGCGTTCTCTCCCGACGAACGCGCCCAGGGCTGCCCGGACCTCGCTCACGCCTCCGCGTAGAGCCGCGCCAACTCCACCAGCGTGCGGACAAAGCACCCTGTCCCGCCGGGATCCTGCGACGCGCTCTCGTGTTCCGCCCAGGCAGGGCCGGCGATGTCCAGATGTGCCCACGGGACATCGCCGACGAACTCCTGCAGCAACTTCGCCGCCGTGATCGCCCCGCCGTAGCGCGTGCCGCCGGTGTTCTTCATATCGGCGACGTGACTCTTGATAAGTTCGCTG
>DASPXY010001049.1:0-4349 GCA_035637055.1 Gemmataceae bacterium
AAGGGCTCCTGCTTGACTTCCGGTTGACCCGCCAGGGTGTAGGTGAGAGTAAGGAGTTCGTGCGGAGGCGGATCGAGTTGCAGCGAGATGACGAAGGTCTCGCCGCGCTGTCCCATGCTCAGGACGCGGGCATCGTGCAGATAGAAACCATCGAGAAGTTGCCGAACCGACTCCGGCAGTTGCGGACGAATGCTTTGCAAGTAGCTCTCGTAGCGCTCCACCGCACTTTCCCAGTCCGCGTCGGCGGCGCTCATTGCGTCGTCGTCGAAGTTCTGCAGGGCCAGGTAGCGTTCGCGCGTGAAGTAGTTCATGGCTTCCTCCTCACTCCTGTCAGACGGGAGGATTCTGGTTGCAGTCACACGAATCCGCGCCGGAACAATCGGACGGTTTACACAAGCCTTTGAGAACGGTATTGTATTGGACGGGAATCCCTTGGCGGATCGAGTAGCCCAATTCTTCTCAGCGAGTCCATCATGGCCAAACCGTGGTCTCTCAGAATCGGTGACATCAACCTGACCGCCGGCACGCCGAGCCCTCCCGGTGTCCCGCAAGAGGATACGCCTTTCCGGATCGCTATTCTAGGTAACTTCAGCGGGACCAGGGGGGCATCGTCTGCGCTCGCCAACCGACGACCCATCGTCGTGGATCGCGACAACTTCGATGAGGTCATGGCTCAGTTCAACGTCCAGGTGCAGCTGCCCGCCGGCGAGCCGATCCGCTTCCGCGAACTGGATGACTTCCACCCCGACCGGCTGTTTGAACAACTCGAACTGTTTGAAACGCTGCGCGATCTGCGCCGCCGGCTCGGCAACCGTTCGACCTTCGCCGCGGCCGCTGCAGAGGTCCGCAGTTGGGGCGCTCCGGCAGCGCCGCCACCTGCCGAGGAGACCGCACCACCTCCGCCGCGCGACGGCGCGCAACTCCTCGACGAAATCCTCGGCGGTGGGTTAGCCCCCGCTCCGGCGCCTGCGCCCGGACTGGGCGGCACCGACTGGAACGCCTTCCTGCAACAGATTGTCGCGCCGTACGCCATCCCAGGGGCCGATCCGGACCAGGCTCGTCTCATCGCCCAGGTGGACGAGGCGACCGGGGCCGCGATGCGTGCCGTCCTGCACGACCCCGCGTTTCAGGCGGTCGAGGCGCTTTGGCGAGGTGTCTATTTCCTCGTCCGCCGTCTCAATACCGATGAGGGCCTCAAGCTCTGTCTGATCGACGTGAGCAAGGAGGAGTTGGCGGCCGACCTCGGTGCCGCCGACTTGAGTGCCAGCGCGACCTACAAGATGCTCGTCGAGCGGACCGTCGGGACGCCCGGCGCCCACCCCTGGGCAGCGCTGATCGCCCATTACACGCTCGGGGCGACCGTCGAGGACGCGGTATTGCTGGCGCGGATGGGCATGGTGGCGCGGGCGGCCGGCGCTCCATTCCTGGCGGCCGCCGACAGTCGCCTGTTTGGCTGCACGTCGCTGGCACAGACGCCGGATGCCGACGACTGGCAGGCCAACGTCGCGGTGGAGGTCAAGGAAGTGTGGGCGGCACTGCGGCAAACGCCGCAGGCGGCCTGGATCGGTCTGGCGGCGCCGCGCTTCCTGCTGCGCCTCCCCTACGGCAAGGCCGCCGGCGGCATGGAGCGGTTCGCCTTCGAGGAGTTGCCCGAGGGAGCGCCGCACGAAGGCTACCTCTGGGGCAACCCTTCCGTTGCGTGTGCTCTGCTCTTGGGCGAGGCGTTCACCCGCGCCGGCTGGGGGATGCGGCCGGGCCTCGTGCTGGACGTGACCGACCTGCCGGCGCACGTCTGGAACGAGGACGGCGAGAGCCACCTGAAGCCGTGCGCCGAGGTCGTGCTGAGCGAGCGTGCGTACGAGCGAATCCTCGACGCCGGCGTGATGCCGCTGCTGTCGGTGCAGGGGAGCGATCGCGTCCACCTGGCCCGCTTCCAGTCGCTGGCCGAACCGTTGGCGCCGCTGGCGGGACGCTGGCAGTGAATCCTGGTCGCGACGGCAAGTTAGTGGTAGCCGCTGAACAGCAGGGCGAACATCATCGCGGCGAGGAACACCTGCGCCGCCACAGGCGCCACCAACGAGCCGCCGCGGCGGTAGAGCGCTGCCAACACGAGCCCAATACCGAGGTAGGCCACGAAGTTCACCTCATCGAGCCGGGCCGCCGCGAACACCAGCGCCGAGAGCGCCGCCCCGCACCACGGCCATCCCCCGTCCGCCCAGCGCCCGAAGATCGTCCCGCGAAAGAACCATTCCTCGCCCACCGGTCCGACGAGCGTTCCCATGAGCAGCACGAGAACGGCGAGTTGCGGCCCCAGATCCCGAACTGCCCCCCACGGGCCGAGCGTCGGCGCGCCGGAACCGAAGAATCGCCGAAGCAGCCGGTCGTACAGCAGCCCGGCACAGGCCAGGGCCAGAGCGGCGGCCAGACCCATCAGCAACGCCCGCCGTCGTCCCCACACCGCGCTGGGACTCTGCCTGATCGGACGCAGCTGGTGGCGCCACCATGCGACCGCCAAGCATCCGAGCTGATTGCCGATCAACACACACAGCACGACCAGACGCCAGGGGACGTCGGCGCCGGCCAACAACGCACGTGACAGCAATACCGGCACCCACAGCAAGGCCCCAAGGGCGAGGACGGCCACCAAATCGGCGCCAGTGCCGCGCAGCAATCCCTCCAGCGGAGACTGTTCGGCAGATGGAGGAACATTTACCATGAGGAGTGGAAGTGTTGTTCGTAGTTCCGCCTTCAGGCGGCTTGACGTCTACCCGCCTGAAGGCGGGACTACGAACGAAACCTTGCTGAGTACCGCTCCCAACCTTGCAGGCGTCAGGGTCAGCGTAGATGACCGAGACCGCGCCGGGCCGCAACTTGCTGGCCGCCACACTCGCCCCGCCGGCGGAGTCGTTCCCGACCTACCCGACCTCCTGGTATCTCTTCGGCGAGGCCCGTGAGTTGCGTAGTTCTCCGATCTCGAAAGATCTCCTTGGCCGCCGGCTGACGGCCTTTCGCACCGAGAGCGGACAGGTGGCAGTCCTCAACGCCCGCTGCGCTCACATGCGAGCCGACCTGGGCAACGGCCGCGTGGTCGGCGAAACGATCCAGTGTCCCTATCACCACTGGCGCTACGGTACCGACGGCGCCTGTAGCCACATTCCGGCTGGCGACCCGATCCCGTCCTTCGCCCGGCAACGCTCCTACCCGGTCGTTGAGCGACATGGGCTCATCTTCTTCTTCAACGGTCCGCGTACTCTCTTTCCGCTGCCGTTCTTCGAGGGAGAACAGCCCGCGGCGTTCGTGCGCGCCCGGCCGTTCGGCATGGTGCTGCGCTGCCCGTGGTGGCTGGTCGGAGCCAACGCCTGCGATCTGCAACACTTCTTCGGGGCCCATGACCGACGCCTCGCCGGGACGCCGCGCGTCGAGTCCCCCCATCCGTTCGCGCGCCGCGCCAGCGCCCCGTTTGCCGTCCTGGGCGATTCGCTCCGCGATCGGCTGACGCGCTGGGCCGGCGGCGACCGCGTGGAACTGGCGATTACCGACTGGTGCGGTACGCTGATGTTCGTCACCGCGACCTTCCGCCGCACTCGCAGCCACGGCCTGCTCACCTCGGTCCCGCTCGGCCGCGACCGGGTGTTCGTGCGCGGTGTCGTCTTCGTCCGCCGCAGCCGGCGCCTGCTCGGGCGGCTGCTCTTCGATCCCCTGCACCTGCGCGTTCGCCGTCACTTTATCAAGGAATTCCTGCGGCCTGACGCCGAGCTGGCGAGTAAAGGGCTCGTCTATCGGCCAGAAAGGTTGCTGGCCTGCGACGAGGAAATGGCTCGCTATTTCGACTGGCTCGTCGCCGTCTGCGGCACCGCCCGCGCTGCCCTGCCCGACCAGGCCTGGACGGAAGGCTGACCGCATTGTTCTCTCACCGCACCACCACCATGCTTGCCGCGCCTCCCGCCGACCGCTTCCCCGACTACCCGGCCTCGTGGTATCTGTTCTGCGCTTCGCACGCGCTGGGCAGCCGGCCGCTGGCCCGCGACCTGCTGGGCCGGCGACTCGTCGCCTTCCGCACCGCCTCCGGGCAGGTGGCGGTCCTCGACGCGCGCTGTACCCATCTCGGCACCGACCTCGGCGAGGGGTGCGTGATCGGCGAAACCCTCCAATGTCCATTCCATAACTGGCGTTATGGGGTGGACGGCCGCTGTGTTCACATTCCTGCGTCGGCAGCGATCCCCGACTTCGCCCGGCTCCGCTCGTACCCCGTCACTGAGCGGCATGGGTTCGTGTTCGTCTTCAACGGTCCCCAGGCGCTCTTTCCGCTGCCGTTCTTCCCCGACGCCGATCCCGATGCGTTCGTGGCC
>DASPXY010001050.1:0-7451 GCA_035637055.1 Gemmataceae bacterium
AATGGGCACTGTTCTGTTTCGGGGCGGTCCTCCTCGAAAGCGGGCATGCTTATCGGCTGAGCCACTTGCAGCACCATCGGCGTTTCCCGGCCCCGGACGATCCCGAGGGCGACCCGGCCCGGATGAGTTTCTGGGCCGCGGTGCTGTACGGCCCGGTCTTCCTCCCGCGGCTCTGGTGGTGGGCGTACCGCAGCGCCCACGACCAGCCCGCCCAGCGCCGCTGGCTGCTGGCCGAGGCGGGCTGGGCATTCGCAGTGCCGGTCGCCGGTGTACTGCTCTGGCCGTGGACGGCGGCGGTGTTGGTCTACGCTGCGCTGGCGGTCGTCGGCTCCTGGTCGTACCCGCTCCTGACCGTCCATCTGCCGCACCACGATTACGGTGACAGCCCCTTGACACAGACAAGTAGTCTGCGCGGCCACATCATTCCGGCGCTCTTCCTCGAACTGACGTACCATCTGGAGCATCATCTCTATCCGGCAGTCCCCAGCCACCACCTGGCGGAGTTAGCCCGGCGGCTCGACCCCTTCTTTCAGGAGGCCGGCGTGCGAGCCAGATGGGTGCCGTAGCGGCTGGTTGCTGGGAGCCCGAAGCGCCAGGGCGACCGAGGAAGCTTACCTGCCGGGGCCGCTGACGCAACGCAATGCTAGGATTGACGTTATGCGGCCCCGGTCAGGTGCAGCGGATGGTTCGACTCGGATGCCTTGAAGTGCTGCTTTTCTGCCCCACTGACTCTTACTTCTTCCGCCGCGGCTTCCGCGCCCCACCCTGGCGCTCAGCGGTCAGATGGTCGAGGTATTGCCGAATCTGCTCCGCGGACAGGCCCGCCAAGCGTTGCTCAGGCGGCAGACCCGCCAGACGTTCCTCCGGCGGGAGCGCCTTCAGCACTTCCGCACGCTCCGCGGGCGTGAGCTGCGCAAAGTGTTCCTTGGCGTACTGGCGTTGGAAGTCCTCCATCGTGAACGACACGGCAAAACCCTCCCCTTGAAGCTTCTCGAACAACAATCCCAGCAGCGCGCTCGTGTTGGCCGAACGCCGCTGGTAGGCGCTGCGCCCGAAGTCCACCAACTCCGGCGCGGCGCTGAACAAGTGCAAGGGCGCGTTGTGTGGCTCACGGGGCAACTCCCCCGCGACCACCACACGAATCGTGTCTGTGCCCCAGAGGCAATTATACACGCCCTCCTGCACCTTCAGCCACGGGATCTGCCCGGACAGGTTGTGCGGGAAGCGCGCGGCCACCGCGTACAAGGCGAACTGGTCCTCGGGGAGCAGGTTCGTCGGTGAGGGGCTGACGAGTTTGCGGTAGGCCACGTCCGCGCCGACCAACTCCTTCATGGCCCACGCATCGAGTGGTTCGTGCCGCGATTTGAAGCTCATCAGGTTGTGCGGCCGCAGATCTTCCAGGCCGTCGGGCAGGCGGCCAGCGAACCGCCCTTGCCCCGGCGCACGATGGTCACGTCAAGCCGTTGCTGCTGCACCGACAGGTCGCGCTCGACATCAACGGCGAAGGGCGTGCCGCTGAAGAAATCCATCAGTAGCAGGCCGAACAGCCGGTGCCACTCGCGCAGCGCTTCTCCTTCGACGGTCATCGGGCGGTCCTCCTTGAATCGCGCCCGATTGTACTGGACAGCCGGCTCACGCGGAAGGACGAAAGAAGGTGTCCTTCGCGTGGCCGGCCTACCGTACAGCCTGCTAGGCGATGGCTTTTGTCTCAAATCGACTCCCGACCCCTTTTCCTGTCCCTTTTCCTGTTCCCTTTTCCTGTTGGTTCGCCTCTTAAGCCAACCGCCTCCGCGTCTTGCGGTCCAACCGCACCCGGCAGAGCCCGACGCTGAAGAAATCAGCCAGCTTCTGTGCCAGGCGGCTGACACCCCCAATCTGTTGGCTGGTCACCACGGGCTGCCGCACGACCTGGCCCTCTTCCCCGCGCACCAACACCGTCAGTTCACCCAGCCAAGTATGGCTGGTCCCTTCCGAATGTGCCTCCGCATGCCATGCGTGGACTTCCACAAAACCGACGATCTCACTGGCCTGATACGAACATCCCACGCGGGACAGAGTCAGCACCCGAAGGCGCTTGTCGAGGAGAAAGAAATCCCCTCGCGAAACCTCTACCCGGTTGATCGCGTAAAGACAAGCGCCGGAGACCAAAGCCGCCAGAGCAGCCATCAAGATCCCCAACCCGTCCCAGAGGTCAAGCCCTGCCACGAGTGCCTCGCGCACCATCCACCAAGTGAACACAGCAAGCGGCACGAGGAGCCAACAGCTACCCCATACGAGCAAGAACCCACTGGGACGCGCAACCAGTCGGTCCGCTGTTTCCTCAGTGCGAAGCAGCCAACTCCGGCTCCTGGGGCTGAGCAAACAGGCCAGTTCACGCTCTGTGGGTTGTCGTGCGAATGTCTGCATGGCCGCCATCCACCGCACCCTTGCCCACGACGAGTGGCTCATTTCCAGCAGCGGCCCCTCGAACGGCGCATCACGGAGCGGACGAGGCGCCGAACTTGGTCTTCGGGCGTGCCAGCGCGCCCTAATCCCTTACTGAGAGCGCGCCCGCGCGCTCTATCATCGACCATTCCAGACCACCGCACCGTGCCCGTCAAGTACAATTCGACAATTCGACGCGGCTGGCCTTTTTTCTTTCTGCTTGGGTGCGGATGGACACCCACCCACAAAGTCCGCTCAGGCGCTGCGCAGGAAACGAGCGCCGGGGCGAACGCTGGAAGGTGTCGGCGTGGAATGCAATGCAATCAAACCGCCGACTCTTCATTCTACGCCCGATCAGGCAGGCGGAAACGGCGCCTTTTCCTGTCCGCGACCTTCGCGGCCCAGGCGACGCCCGGGCCGCGAAGCCACCATCACTCGCGCGGCAAGTGCGGGAACACGAACGCGGCCCGTACCGGCGGCGGCATCGGGGCGTCCGGCCCGCGTACCGAGCGCCAGATCACCTCGTTGAGCAGCAGATCATCGGCGGCGTCCTCACGCGAGAAGTCGAACGTGTCGGACAACTTCGCCCCCCACGCCGTTTTCGCGTTCGTCGCCTTCATGTCCACCTGCGGCACGACGTGCTTGTACGCCGTCAGGTTCGCCTTCGGCTGGAACGAGTTGTACATCGGTCGAGCCGCCGCGTCGAACTGACTCATCGGCTTGAGTCCCAGGATCAACTCCATCGTGCGCAGCATGCTGGCCGTCGAATACATCGCCGAATCGACATGGGCGCGCTTCGTGTACGGACTGATCACCAGGGCCACCGTGCGGTGCGCATCGACGTGGTCGGCGCCGTTCTGGGCGTCGTCCTCGACCACGAAAATCGCCATATCCTTCCAGAACTTGCTGTGGCTGAGCGCCTCGATCACCAGGCCGAGAGCGTGGTCGTTCTCTGCCACCATCGCGGTCGGCGTCGGCTTGCCGGGCTTGGTCCCGTAGGTGTGATCGTTGGGCAAACGCAGGATCGTCAGCCCCGGATACTCGCCCTTTTTCTCGAATGCCTTCAACTCCTCGATGAAGCGTGCCGCACGTTTGACATCGGGATAGTCCAGATCGTAGCCGCGGAACCACGGATCGAAATGGCCTTCGAGGGCCTTGACGCGCGCCTTGCCGGGATCTTTCTCGGTCTTGCCGTTGTTGATCCACTCGCCGTAACTGCGATAGGTAACGCTGGCCTCGGCGCAGCGATCCCAGATGTAGCCGCCGGACGGCCGGGCGATGCCGTCGAAGGTGCCCTCGGAAGGATAGATGCTCATCTTCTTGAGCGGACTGCCCCGATAGGAGAGCGGCCAGGTGCGCTTGACGAAGTCCGTGCAGTACGCGCCCATTGACCACTCGTGGCCGTCCGCCGATACCTCGCCGTCGCAGTAGAAGTTATCGAGCAAGACGAACTGCCGCGCGAGTCGATGGGCGTTGGGCGTCACCTTTTCGGGGAAAATGCAGAGGTTCGGGTCACCATTACCCTCTTTCATGTCGCCGAAAACCTGATCGTAGGTGCGATTCTCGCGGATGATGTAGACGCAGTGCTTGATCGGGCTGGCACCTCCGACCTTCGCCGGGATCGGGTTATCCTTGGGCGCCTCCCACGGCACTTCGCTGTCGGGGCGCAGCGGCGTGCAGGCGTAGGCCGTCTTGCTGTAGCCGACCATGCGCTCCTCGGTGGGCACGTCGAGGACGCTGAGGGTGCCGCGATAGAGCGTGGCGATGTACTCCGGCGTGGTGACGCCGGCCTGATAGATGGCCTGCGGGCCGTGGACGTTGGCGCGCGGCGAACTGCCGCGGCCGTTGGCGATGTAGAGCTTCTTGTCGGCCGGGTTGTAGCGGATCGAGGTCGGGTACATGCCGGTGGGGATGAAGCCGAGCGGCCGCGCCTCGCCGGGTTTCTTGACGTTGAAAACGGCGACGTTGTTGGCGTCGGCGTTGGCGACGAACAGCAGTTCGCCGTCGGGCGTCAGGCACAGGCTGTTCGGCGTATTGCCGCTCGGGGCCTTCGCGTACAGGGCGCAGTTGATGATCTCCAGGCCCTTGCCGTCCGCGGCATTCAGGACACTAACACGAGTGGAATTGGAGCAGGCAACGTAGAGGGTCTTGCCGTCGGGCGAGAGGACCATTTCCGTTGGGTGGGACTCGGTCCGGAAGGTCTGCGTCAAATCCTTGCCGCCGATGTTGACCACCGCGACGCCCGACTTCCCCCACAGGCTGACGTACAGGCGATCGCGCTTGGCGTCGAACAGGCAGGTGTAGGGGTAGCTGTCGGCGCCGAGGGGGAGGATGTAAGGAGCGCCTGAGCCGTCGGCGGGACGGAAGCAAACACCGTGGCCCCAGGCGCCGGTCACGTACAGGTAATCGCGCATGGCATCGTGGGCGATACCAGAGGGGATGAACTTCTTGTCCGAGAGCGACATTTTGCGGTGGCGCGACAGGTAGCCGTCGGCGAAAGCGAAGGCGTGGACGATGTCGAACTCGCCGCCGCCGGCGAACAGCGTCTTGCCGTCGGCGGAGAAGCACAGGCCGTTGAAGGTCTGTTCGAGGACGACGCGGTTGACGATGCGTTGCTTCTTGGCGTCGAGATCGACGATGATGATTTCGTGGTCGCCGAAGCCGGCATGGAGAGCGGCGAGCCATTTGCCGCTGGGGTGCAGGGCGGTGTTGACGGGGAAGTCGCCGAGCGTGAGCTGCTTGCCGGCGGGACGGATGGCCCACTGGTTGTGCAGGCGGACGAGGCCGCCCGGTTCGATGCCGGGCAGCGTGCGGCGCGGCTTGGCGGATTTGTCGGGGCCGGCGGGCTGAGCGGCGGCGCTGGCGGCACAGAGTGCAAGGGTGACCAGGGTGAAGAAGCAGCGGTGCATGACGCTCCTCGTCGAATCTGCGATGGCCCTGGCGCCGACGGTCGGCGCATCACGGGCAAGGGAGATTATGCCAGCCGAGCCGCGGAGGAACAGCGAAAATCCCGAGAAGACTTCGCCGGGCGTTTGAAGACCCCTCCCCCCAACCCCCTCCCCTGCAAGGAGAGGGGGAGCAAGAGCAACACTCCTCTTCTTCTCCCCCTCTCCTTGCAGGGGAGGGGGCTGGGGGGAGGGGTTTTGCAACCACTTTTTAGCCCGCCGAGCGGATGGCCTCGGCCGGCGAGATCCAGCGCGCCCGGCAGGTCGCCGCCCAGGCACAGACGATACAGCCCACGATCGCCGTCGCCGCCGCGATCGCCGCCAGCCACAACTCGCGGCGCGTGGCTGTGGCGGCCAGCTCCCAATCCGGATCGTAAAACCAGCTCATGGCTCCCCCCAGCGCCAGCCACCCGATCGCCGTCCCCACAACCGCCCCGGCGAGGCCAACCATCGACCCCTGCAACCCGGCCAGCGCCCACAGGCGATTCATGCCCATCGCCTTCAGCATGCCGATCTCCGCCACCTGCTGTTCCGCCCGGACCCGGAAGACGAACCACACCATCGCCAGGAACATACCGGACATGGCAAACGCGACCACCGTCATCCCGCCCTGGTACTGGCTCAACTGTTTGCCGATCCGAGCGACCTGCTCGACAACGGTTGGGTCCACCACCAGGGGACGGTCATTGGACAGCAGATAACGCTTCACGACGGCGGCGGCCGGCTCCAGGGCGTGGACGTCGGAGACATAGACCGCCAGCAAATCGTAACCCGCAGGGGGACCAGCGACCGCACCGACCGCGGCGCCCGGGCCGCGCGAGGCCTCCACGATGACCGCTGCGCCGAACCTGGGATCGGGCCGCCACTTCGCCTTCGCCGTCGCGCCGGGAACCTTCTGGAATAACTCCTCCCATTTCCCTTTTCGCAGCTTGCGCTGTGTCGCCCCAACGTCCTCCTGTTTCGGCGGCCGCGTCGAAACTACCAAGTGATAATCGAGGTCGAACAGCCGAGGCTCCAGCACAAAATCCTTCTCCGGGAATGCCGCGGCGAGCAGTTCCCGGATCATGGGAAGGACCACCGCTTCCCCTTCCTTCTCGGTGACCCACTCTTCCGGGATCGGGCCGGCACGCGCCGTCGCGGACTCCGGATCATCTTGCGGAGGGGCGCGCAGGTGCTGCGCGTACGCCTCGGAGACGACAAAGAGATGGTTGCGGACGGGCAGATCCTTCTCCATGACCCCAAGGATCGGAACCTCAACAGAAACCTGGCCGACCACGAATTTAAGAGTTTTCGGACAGGTTTCCGCGAAACCGAGCCGGGCGACCAGGGCGGGGGTGACGACGATCCCGCTGTCGTCGGGGCCGGTGAACCATCGGCCGCCGGGGCGCACCGGGCGAGTTTCGGGCAGCGGGTCCGGGTTGTTGCCGAGCTGAATCGTGCGCCCCGTGACGGGCGTATCGTTGCCGTTCGCCTGGACAATCTGAAACTGGACAAGACGGATCGGGTATACTCCTCGCACCTTGCTGGCCGGTTGGACACCGCTCCGGACGAGCGAGGCCACCTTCTCGGCGTCCGTGTCGCTGATGTGGCCGCCGTTGAGCGTGTTGTCTCCGGCCCACAGGCACAGCGGATCGCGCTGGAGCCGGGCGTACTCGGCGAGTTCGACCCCGCGGACGAAGCCGAAGCCGATCAGGCTGAAGGCGACGGCGAACGACACCGCCAGCACCACGAAGACGGTGGCCCGCAGAGCAGTCCGGGCGGTCAGATCACGGAACGCGAACTCCAGCAGATACCCCCAGGTCATCCGTTCCCCCCATCTCGTGCGTCGCCTCGGTTTCGTCGTGCAGCGGCCTGTCAGGCCCGCGCACCAGTTTGCCGTTGCGAATTACCAGGCACCGCCCGTGGGCAAACCGCACCGTCATCGGGATTGTGTGGCTGACCAGCAGCAAGGTGCGGTCTTTCCGCCCGTCGGGCTGCAGGCTGCCGTCGAGCCACTTCTGCAGCAGCAGTTCGTCCTCGACGTCCCTGGCCGCGTCCTGTTTCTCGTGCAGGGTGCCGGCCAGCCACTTCACCAGGAGCCGG
>DASPXY010001051.1:0-2350 GCA_035637055.1 Gemmataceae bacterium
GGCGGGGATAAACCCCGCCGCTCGTTTTCTGGGAGTGGCTTTTATCTGTCCTGACGGTGACTCCCACCCGGACCATCAGGCGGCGGAAACGCATCGACGAAGGCGAATCCAGTGCCCTGCGTCGGCGACCAGCCTGACGACCTCGGTGATGGGGTGCCTGTCCCTGCGTCGCCGAAATCCACTCCGGTCACGTCCATGCCGCGCGTGATAGCAATCGCGGCCGGGTCGGTCGTGGTCTGGGTCGCTCCTGCCGCCAACACTTGCCGCACCTGGTAAGTTCCGAGATCCAGGCCAGTGAAACGATAACTTCCGTCCGCCGCCGTCACGGTTGTCGTGATCACGGCGCCGCCGGTGTCCAGCAGCTGTATCGTCACGCCGCCCAGCCCGCGCTCGCCCCGGTCGCGGCGGCCATTGCTGTTCGCGTCGGCGAAGACTTGCCCGCTGATCGACGTCCGAAAGAAGAAGACGTTGTCCTGGAGGTTCGTTGTGGTGGTGTTGCGGCGGATGATGTCCGCCAGGGTTGTGTGTTCAAACTGGGACAGTTGCGAACCGGAGAAGACGCGCTGATACCAGAGGCGGTCGCCGTCGCGCAGGCGCTGGAACTGATCGACGAGGATACGCTGGAACAACGGACCAAGGCTGGAGCCTGCAACGTGATCCTCCGCCAGGCCGCCGACCCACAGGTCGATGTTGTTGACGTTGCCATAGAGCTGCTGCAACTTCTGCTGCAGTCCCACGTCCGACGTGATGTCGGCGAAACTGCGCACCCGCGGGAGGCCAAACGCGATCCGTGTTGTATTGTAATCCGCCAGTCCGTGGTCGCGGCCGCGCTGGATGTTCAGGCTCGCCAGGTCAAAGCCGCCAGCACGGGGCGGGCCGAACAGGAAGTTGCGCACACTGTTGACGACCTTCGTATCCAGTTCCGAGGCCGGATCAGAGGACAGGTACTTGAGGATCGGATCGATGCCATTGGCGGTCAGCAGCGGCGGGTTGAAGAACGCCTCGCTTAGCGGCACCTCCTCCGCGACGGGCTGGCCGTTGTTGTCGAGGAACTCGACGTCGTCGCCGAGCAGGCTGTGGCCCAGGCGGAAGGCGGCGGTCGAGAACTCGTTGGCGATGCCGGGGTTGGCCGACGGGTTGTAGCCGCGGTACGCCGGCAGCGACCGGCCGAGGAGGGCAGGCAGCCATTCGTTGTAGGTGATCGCCTGCAGTTCGCCGATCACCCGGGCACGGGCCATCTGGTAGATTGTCTCGTCGTCCAGCCTCGGGTTCGCGCGGGCGATCTCGCCGGCAATGCGGTTGTGTTCACGGATAAATAAGGTGTGTAAACTAGTCAGTTCGATGTTCTCGTTGGCCCGCACGTCGCCGGCCGCGAACAGCTGGTCGTCGGGCACGAGGTGGGAGTCATTGGCCATCGGCAGCGTGCCGGTGGGGAAGTAGGTGCTGTTGTCCAGGGGCAGCAGGTCGTCCGCCGTGCCGGTCACGCCGTCCGCTCCCGGGCTGGTCTTGAGCCTGCCGCCCTGGTGCGTGCGGAGCTTGTCGGCGGTCGCGGCGTCTGAGCCGTAGATTTGCGAGCCGTCGATCCAGGCGGTAACGACGTTAACCTGCTGAAGCGGGTTATTCGTCCCGGTGCCGGTGGCGGGGTCGGTGGCCGAGCGGTTCAGGCGGATGACCTGGGTGCCGGTGCCGGTCGGGTCGAACGATGGATCGCCGGCCGGAACGGGGATGTTAAAGGCCTGTGCTGGGCTGGCGTTGGGGGTCAGGTCGAGGTCGTGATCGAGGAACTGACCCCAGGCATAGATCATCGCTGATAGATCGCGGTTGCTGGTGATATCCTGGTTTCCCTGGTCGGCGACGGTGTTACTGATGACTCGCGCACTGGGCCGGTCGGCGCCCGCAGGTGAGGACACGCCGTCGCCATAGGCGGCGGGGGCGATGCGGAGCAGGTCAACGCCGGCGCTGCCCCAGTTCGGGTGAGCGAGGTTGTTACCGCTGCCGTCGATCGTGTGGACGTCGGCGGCGAGCAGCGCACGTTCTTCGAGCGCTTCCACCGCGGGGCGGAAGCGCAGCCAGTTGCGGGGGGGCATGCGATTCCCTTTCGTGAGTTGGTGGGCGGCAGAAGTTGCCGATTGCGGATCGGCGTTTGCTTCCATTTGCGAGGGGATTTCGGTTGAGATGTCCGACGATCGTCGGCTACCAACAGCAACGGAAGAGAGCGGCGAATGCGGGCGCTCTTTTTTCGGGAATTCGCGAACGTCGTACAATGGAAGGACGGGCCGAATCGAGGGGAGAGAACCCCCCAAGCCCACGGGCCGCGGCCCGTGGGCTTTTCGCTCACCCCAAACCCCCC
>DASPXY010001052.1:0-3668 GCA_035637055.1 Gemmataceae bacterium
CGACCTCACCGCCCCGGCCAATCGACCTCGACCGGGAGCTGTCGAGGCTCGGATGCAGGCGGCGGTGATCGTGGCCGCTGGCGGCAAGCTGCTGACGCTCGGCCGCAGCAGGTACGGCCGGGATGTCCAGCGCTGTGGCGACGCGGTAGAGGCTGTCGGGGAGGGTGAGGCCATGCTGGGCGGCGAGCTCGATGGCCACCGACAGCTCGGCAAGGACGTTGCCGAGCTGTCGGACAAGCTGGGCGGCTTGGGCCTCGACGTGGCCGCGGGGGGTGCTAGTCGTCACGCGGCCTCACTCCCGTCGGGAGTCACGGCCTGCGTGGATGTCGGGGGCGTGAGTTGCTCGGCTGGAGCGGGCAGACACCCGAGCGCCCACTTGGGGATGTAGATCGTGTCGCCGATGCGCTCGTGGGGCACCGCCCCGTTCTTCACCCAGCCGTAGACGGTGTTGGGGTGCTTGCCGAGCAGCCGCGCGAACTTAGCGACGGTGTAGGCGATCGGCTCGTCGTGGGCCTGATCGCGCCTCGAAGCGCCCTGCCCAGTAGGCAAGGCGGTACCCTGGTCTGGCATCTGGGGCTCCTACCTCGATGCGACCTGCGGCCCTGGCACCGGGAGGTGGTACTCCCGGGTACTGCCGGGGCCGTTCCCTTCCCTCCCGGCTGCCTCAGCGCCTCTCTGCGTGAGGCAGCTATGTGTACTAGGTACAACTATGTGTACTAGCTTGTCAAGGCCCTGCCTACTGGTCGCACCCAGCGCGGCTGTGATGCACTAAGCATGGATAGTTCAACCAGGCGTAGGAGGCTGAGGCATGACCGAGGTCATCGGCACGCCCGCATATCAGCAGATCGCCGGTGACCTGCGGGCACGGATCGCATCAGGCGAACTGGCGGTGGGCTCGCCGATCCCTTCGACGGCCAAGCTCAGTGAAAGGTATGGCGTCTCGGTCACTGTCGTACGCGCGGCTATCAACCAGCTCCGCGCTGCCGGCCTAGTGGTCGGGCAGCCAGGCAAGGCGGTCTACGTCCGGGCAACTCCCGAAGCTATGGCCAACGAGCGAGTCCAACTCGATGACCTAGCCGAGCAGGTGAAGGAGCTTCGTGCGGGGCTTGCCGATGTCTCCCGGCGCTACGATCAGACGGCAGTTGACCAACTCCGGGCAGAACTCACGGAACTGCGCCGCCAACTAGGCGTCTTCCACACACAGCTAATGGACCTTTACAGCCGGATGGGGCAGCCCTACCCGCACGAAGGTGCCCGCGCTACGGACCAAGGGGCCCCTGCTAAGCGCCGCCGAGCAGCGGGCGGGACGGACTCGAGCCTCTGAGTGAGCAGCAGGAAAGGCATGGGCATGGCCGAACGGAAACCCGGTGATCTGATTGACCTTAGTAGCCGTGCCAACTATCGGCCAGATATCGCGGCACTCGCTCGTAATCAAATTATATCAGCCAGAGGCAGCCTCGGGCTCTCGTGCAGTGAATTCGCCGAAATGCTCACGCCACTGATTGGATGGCGAGTTACCCCAGAAGCGGTCGAATCCTGGGAGACGGCCACCGTTCCACCGGGCGACGTTCTCGTAGCGGCGGGGCTCATGACGCACAATGCGCCGCTTGGATCTGCGGAACCTCACTCGTCCGATCTCGTAGGCCAGCTTATAGGCGACCGCTTCTCCGACGTTACTGCGGTTTTCGCCAGCCGATCCGAATTCACCTTCAACGTTCCGTCCCACACGCTCCTCAATGGCGCAACGGAGGTCAGGACCGCGGGCCTATCCCTAAACCTCATCTGCCAGCAATACTCGGATCAGCAACTCAGACAGTTGATCTTGAACGGCATGGGTCTGCGTTGCCTGTTCCTTAAGCCTGCCGGCATGGCGATCAAGGCCCGGGAGAAGGAAGAAGGCTACCCGCCTGGCCAACTCTCAGCGCTCACAAGCCTCAACATCAAGATTCTTCAGCAGCGCGTTCGCAGCCGGCTACCCGCGGACGCGCAAGGGCGGCTTGACATCGCTACGTACGATGAAACCATCCGGTTCAACATCACCTTAATTGACGATCAGACGTGCATTATGCAGCCGTACATGCCCGAGACACGCGGTGTTGATTCCCCGACGTTTCTTATCCAACGGCGCTGGCCAAGCGCAGGGCTGTTTCCGATATTCGACCACATCTTTACATCACTCTGGGAGCGCAGCACGCTACTATGAAATCTCTCACCTCGCTGCTCTCGACCGCGCTCGAAACTGTGGGCCTCGCAGGCGAACTGTTCCGCAGTCGTCCGCCCGGTGCGCTCACTACAAAAGGCGACCGGGACATGGCGACAGAAATGGATTTCATAGTTGAACGGGCTGTGCGTGACTTTCTCCACAAACAGACTCCCACCATCGCATTCCTAGGAGAAGAGGAAGGCCCGGAAGACAACGGCGCAGAGTCACTCTGGGTCTTGGACCCTGTCGACGGCACCGCCAACCTCGTACATGGGGTCCCGCTGTGCGGGATCTCGCTGGGGCTGCTCCAAGAAGGGCGCCCTGTCCTCGGCGTGATCGATCTTCCTTTCCTTGGATCGCGCTACTGGGCCGTCGAGCATCAGGGCGCCTTCGTCGACGGGCGACGGCTACAGGCAAGTCAAACCGCCAACCTCCGCGACGCCATCGTGGCCATCGGCGACTATGACGTCGGACCCAACGCAAGGGACAACAACCCGCTCCAGCTCGCGGTGACCGAACGACTCGCTGCCGAGGCCCTTCGCGTCCGCATGCTCGGATCAGCGGCGATCGATTTGGCTTGGACTGCCGAAGGCAGGCTTGACGTGAGCATCGCTCTCGCAAACAAGCCATGGGACGTATCCGCCGGCGTCATCCTGGCACGCGAGGCCGGTGCCCACGTAGTGGACAGGGACGGCTCTCCTCACACCCTCGATTCAGCGGCAACAATCGCAGTTGCCCCGCAGCTCTTGGACGTGGTCATTGAACTCGTCCGACGACTCGACACTGAGCCGGAGAGATCGCGGTCACCTCTCGCGCGACAGACAGCCTACGGCCAGATGGCGAATCTCCTGCGCCAGGAGATCCTGGCTGGCGAGTACGAGCCGAGGGATGACAACCCGCGCCGCAACGAGCTGCCTGGTGCTGCCGAACTCGGAGCGAAGTACGGCGTGAGCGACAAGACAGCCAGCCGGGCGGTGCAGCAGTTGATCGCGGAAGGTCTTGTCATGAGCCGGCCAGGGCTCCGGCCTATCGTCGTTCCCCGCAAGGAGCGTCAGTCCTAGGGCAGCAGACGGGCAGCAACCGCCCGTTGGAGAGTCGGGTACAGCGGCGCAAGAACCGTGAAGAACCATGCCTCACGGCGAGGCGTCTACATCGCCCGTGACCTGCATGTTTCCTACGATCCCCCACTCACCTTCACAGCCTCGAATTACATGGGTGTGATTCCCGAGCACATCTCGCACGGAGGAAGTCAGGGGTTCAAATCCCCTCACCTCCACCAAAGGACTCTTACTCAAGCCGGCACCAACAAGAGCCGGTTCCGAAGGTGGACCAGCAAGGCTCCTCGCAACATGAGGGGCCTTGCTGCGTTCCTGGGGCGGTCGCAGTGACTTCGGCCGCTGGTAGAGACGGGTAACCTTGGGATCGAGCAGAGTGCTAAACGGTGCCCGCAGGGTGACGCTGGAGA
>DASPXY010001053.1:0-3592 GCA_035637055.1 Gemmataceae bacterium
TGGGCGCGCTGACGACTTCATAGCCGGATCCCTGCAGATAGCCGCGCACCAGTTCGCGGAAAAACTGCGTGTCCTCGACCAGCAGCACACGCCGCCGCGGGCCGGGCAGCGCGGCCGGCACCGCGGGCGACGCGGCAGCGCCGGGGTCGGCAAGATCGGCGAGACGGTGAACGTCGAGCAACAGCGTCATCCGGCCGCGCACCAGTGCCGAGCCGATCAGCCCATCGGCGCGATAAGCCTCGGCGTTGAGGTCCGGCGGCAGCATCTCGGTGTCGAGGATCGCCGACACGAGAATCCCCATCGGGCGGCGCAGGTTCCGCGGCAAGAGCAGCACCATCGTCTTGCGTTCCTCCAACGGCGACACATCGAGGAACCTATCTGGCCGCACCACGCGCGTCGAGACGCCGTCCACCGTCAGGAACTCGTGCCCACCGACACGCTCGATCCCTTCTCGATCGACCATCTGGAGACGGCGGATCATCGCCAGCGGTACGCCGAACTGCTCCGCCGAGCCGCACTTGAACAGCAGGACGGTCTGCGTTTCGGCTCGCGCCTCGTCCACGTGTGTGACCGATTCCTCGGCGGCCTCGAACTGGACGCCAACGTGACGGGCAATGCCTTCGCTGCTCAGAATCAGGGCGACGCGGCCGTCCCCGAGAATTGTCGCGCCCGAGAAACAGGCGAGTCCCTGCAGGGCGCCGTGCATCGGCTTGACGACGATCTCCTCGGTGTTGAAAATCTCGTCAACGATCAGCCCGAAGCGGCGCGAACCGACCTTCACCACGGCGAAACAGAGGAGCGCATTACTCGCCGATTGCCCGTTCCCCGCCGCGGGCCGGCGGTGCCGTGCGAGGATTTCCGCGCGCGTCTCCGGGGTGAACGGGGCCGGATGCTGCAGCACCTCCGTCAACCGCACCAGCGGCAACAGCCGCTCGCGCAGCCGCACCATTTCCTGGTCGAACCCGTACTCGATACGGGTCTGCACCTGCTCGGGAACAAGACAAACCAGCTCTTCAAGGTCTCTTTGGGGGATGGCGTAGCGCTGGCCCGCGGTGCCAACCAGCAAGCACGGGATGATCGCCAGTGTCAGCGGCAGTCGTAGCAGGAAAGTGGTGCCGCGGCCCATCTCGGAGTCCATCTCCAGGGCGCCGCCCAACCGGCTGATGTTCGTTTTGACGACGTCCATGCCGACGCCGCGGCCGGATAGGTCGGTCACCTCCGGCGCGGTCGAGAAGCCGGGCAGCAGGATGAGGTTGAGCAACTCGCGCTCGCCGAGCCGCGCCAGTTCCGCCGATGTCTTGAGGCCGAGCTGCAGCGCCTTGCCCTTGATCGCCTGCGGGTCGATGCCCTTGCCGTCGTCACGCACCTCCAGATAGATTTGACCTCCCAGATGGCGGGCCGCGAGGGTGATCTTCCCCTGGGCCACTTTGCCGGCCCGCAGCCGCTCTGCCGGCGTTTCGATGCCGTGGTCGCAGGAGTTGCGGATCAGGTGCGTCAGCGGGTCGGACAGCGCTTCGAGGATCGTCTTGTCGAGTTCAACCTCGGTACCGGACGTTTCGAGTTCGATCTCCTTGCCGAGTTGCCGCGCCAGGTCGCGGACCATGCGCGGGAAGCGGCCGAACAAGTTGCCGACCGGCTGCATCCGGGTGAGCAGAACGGCGCCCTGCAGCTCGCTGGTGATGGCGTCGAGGCGCTGCACGACGGGCCGCAGCACCGCGTCGCGTGGGTCGATGGAGCGCAGCGACTGGTTGCGCACCAGGACCAGTTCCCCAGCCAGTGTCATCAGACGGTCGAGCAGTTGCACGGGGATGCGAATGCTGCTGCGCTCGCCGCTGGGGGCAGGCAACGGTGGTTCAGGAACCGCTTGCGGTTTAGCGGGGAGTGCGAACCCGCAAGCGGGTGCCGGAGGAGCGGTGGCTTCGGGTGCCGGGTCGAGGAGCGTGATCTGCACTCCAGCCAGGCCGATCTCTTGCCCGAAGCGATCCGGCGGCAACGGCGACGCGATGAGTCCCTGGTAGACCAGCGCGTCCGTCGGGAGCGGGGCGTCGAGGTCGCCCTCGGCCACGTCCAGGCTACCGTCGAGGATCGTGCCGACCGTCTGCAGTTGTTGAAGCACGGCATAGGGACTGCGGCCGTGCTGCTTATGACACTTTACGAGATCGACTTTGACTTCATAGAGGTACGCCTGACCGGCGGGCCGCTCATGAGAGACGGGCAGAGCGGGGCGAGGGGCAAGCGCGCCTGCGACCGGCGACGGTGATGGGGCGGCCGGTTCCGGAGGGAAAAACTTCTCCAGGCGCGTGACGACCTCGCCGGCGCCGGTCTCGTCGCTGCGCTCCACGTCGTCGAGCAGGGTGAGGATACGATCGGTGCCGGCGAGAAGGGCGTCGATGACGCCGGTTTCGGGGGGCAGGGCTTCCTCGCGCATGCGATCGAGGACGGTCTCCATCGCATGAGCCAGCGCCTCGATCGCGCGACAGCCGAAGAAGCCCGCGCCGCCCTTGACGGAGTGAACGGCTCGGAAAAGGCGGTCAATGCGATAGCCGGTCGGGGCGCCCTTGTGTTGCTCCAGCGCCAGAAGATCGTCGCTGACGTTGGCCAGGTGCTCCTTGGCTTCGCTGACGAACTCGTAGATCAGCGACCGCTCGGCGGACATGCTCAGGCCCCCTCGCCGACAACGGCAAAGGCCGCGTCGAGGTGTGTCCACCGGAGTAGGGCCAGTACCTCGGGGCGGGCATTGGTTAGTTGCAGCGTCGCGGGCGGAGCGCGCCGGGCCGCAGCGCGGGCCGTGCGGACTAACAGAGTGAGGCCGGCCGGGGCGAGGTCGCGCACATTGCCGAGATCCAGCCGGATCGTGGAGGCTCCTTGCTGGAGGAGCGACGCAATGCGGCCGCGGATCGCTTCGGCTTCCGCCGCATCGAGGTTGCCGTCGGGCCGGATGGTAGGCGGCCCCGCGGGCGCGGCCACCACCGCAGGCGGGGCGCTCGCTGGCGCGCGTGGCGGCGTACCCGTGCGGACGGCCTTGAGAGCATCGAGGAGTTGCCGGAGCGCTTCAGGCGAGATTTCTTCGGAAGCCCCCTCCTGCGGCAGCCCGAGCCGCTGCAGAGCATCGACGCCGCGAAGCAGCACATCGACAGCGTCGCTGGTGATGGTGAGGCGATTCTCCTGCGCGGCGACGAAGCAATCTTCCAGGACATGGGCGACCTGGACCGCCTCATCGAGGCCAACGATCTTGGCCGCCCCCTTGATCGAGTGGGCGGCGCGCATCAGCGCTTCGAGCCGTTTCGGGTCGGCGGCTTCCTTCTCCATCGCCAGCAGCCCGGCATTGAGCGCGGGCAAATGCACTTCGAGTTCGGCGCGGAACAGGTCGATCAGTGCGGGATCAACAGCGAGTTTGACGGCCACGGATGCCTCTTCGGAAAAAGACAGGCTGCCTCTCGGATAGACAAAACCCCTCCCCCCAACCCCCTCCCCGAAGCGGAGAGGGGGAGAAGCAAGGGCGCTTTGTGTTGCTCCCCCTCTCCGCTTCGGGGAGGGGGTTGGGGGGAGGGGTTTTCACCGCTAGCTCATAGTATAACCGTCACGGGCGGGA
>DASPXY010001054.1:0-6981 GCA_035637055.1 Gemmataceae bacterium
TTCCGCACGGCCAATCAACCTGGGGTCGTGATACGCCGACACCAGGATGATCGGCACCGGGTGCTCGCCATACAAAGCGACAGCGGCTTCAATACCATCCATCTCCGGCATCTTGATGTCGGTGATGACCAGGTCCGGCAGGGTCGCACGGCACAGGTCGATCAGCTCGCGGCCGTTCGCGGCCACGGCGACCACTTGATGGCCAAGGTGGGACAGGATCTTCCGGAAGTAATCGCGCATGTCGGGTTCGTCGTCGGCCACGGCAATGCGCAGGGGGTGAGTCATGAGCTGTCTCGCGGCAGGACGAGGATGATTTCCGCTCCAGGGGTCGTGTTTGGGGCCGTCTCGGGGCCCACGATGATTTGTCCTCCGTGAGCCTCAATGATCCTCCTAGCAATCGCCATGCCCAAGCCGGTGCCCTTGGTCTTGGTGGTGAAGAACGGCTCGAAAATGCGCCGCCGCTGTTCGGCGTTCAGCCCCGGCCCGTTGTCGCGCACGGCGATGCGTAGGGCCGGGCGACGCTGGAGGCGCGTCTCGCTGCAGGTGACGTCGATCCGCACCGGCGAGGGGCACGCCGCCAGCGAGTTCTCGAACAGGTTGCGAAACACCTGCTCCAGGCGGAACGGATCGACGGCACAGTTCAGTTCGACCCCCGCAGTGTGGTCTTGCAACGAGGTTTCCTTGCCCTGGCGACGCAGCGCCAGGTTCTCCCATGCCTGTCGCCAGATCCGCGACACGTCCCAGGGGTCGCGCTCCAGGCGGAGCGGCGCTGCGTAGCCGCGGACCTCCTCGTAGAGTTGCGTCAGGTGACGCTGGGCCTGTTGAATGCGATTTATAAGCTCATTTACCTCCGGTTTGTCCGGAACTTCGAGGGCGAGCATCTCCAGGCACGCCTGGCTGCGGGCGAGGGCGTTGCCGCTCTCGTGGGCCAGGCCGGTCATCATCTGGCCGATGGCGGCCAGGCGCTCGGCCTGCAGGGCCTGCTCCTGCGCCTGCTTCAGCCCGGTGATGTCCTGACCGACCGCCAACAGGCCGGGTGCCTCCTCGTAGTCGGCCAGGCGCTGGGCGTTCCAAATCATCCAGCGCCGCGTGCCGTCCTTGCACAGGACCGGATTCTCGGAGCCGCGGATCGGTCTGCCTGCGAACGCCTCGGCGACCCGGGCGGTCACGGCGACGCGGGCCTCCTCGGGCAGGAACAGGGTGAAGTAGTCCTTTCCCAGAACATCGTTGGCAGTGTGGCCGGTCAACTCCTCGGCGAAGTGGTTGAAGTAAACGATCCGGTGATCGGGTCGAAGGATGACGATCATGCACGGGGCCGCCTCGACGAGAGCGCCGAACGCCGCCTCGCTGCGCTCCTTGGCCAGGCGCAGGCGCTGCTGCTCGCCCACGCGCAGCAGACTGGCGCGCAGGGCGTTCGGGTCGATCGGCTTGAGGATGTAGTCGGCGCTGCCCAGGCGGAGAGCGGCGATGGCCCCTTGCAGGTCGGCGTAGCCGGTGACAATCATCACCGCCGCGTTCGGCGCGAGTTCCTTGAGGCGCGGCAGCAGACCCTCGGCGCTGCCGTCGGGCAATTTGCGATCGAGCAAGATGGCGGAGAGCGTGGGCCAGGTGTCGCGGTTGAGGGCCTCGGCGACGGAGCCGGCCGTCTCGACGTGATGGCCGTCCAGTTCGAGGATGTCGCACAGGTTGGCGCGCGTGTCGGCGTCGTCGTCAACGATCAGGACATTCAAGGGAGGGAAAGTCGGCATAGTTCCGAGGATAGAGGATAGAGAATCGAGGATAGAGGATCGAGAATCGAGGATAGAGGATCGAAGATCGAGAATCTAGATCGAAAGCAAGGTGGATTCGATCCTCGATTCTCGATCCTCTATCCTCTATCCTCCGAGGCCGAGTGCGTGAGCCGCCTGAGCAGCTCCAGCAACCGCGGCACGTCGAAGGGCTTGTAACAGACCGCGTCCGCACCTTCCTTGACCACCTGCTCCACCAGCTGCTCCATCTCGGAGCGCAGCCCGGTAATCACGATAGTGCGTGCCTTGGGGTTCGCGGCGCGGACCAACCGATAGACGCGCGTGCCATCGCTGTCGGGAAGCCGCATGTCGATCAGGACGACGTTGAAGGATTGAGCCTCAAGCTGGTGGGCGGCCTCACCCTCGTCGTGAGCGAGTGTCACGCGGAAGCCACGCTCGCGCAGCACATCCCACAGCGACTGACAGAGGTCGTGGTCGTCGTCGACAATCATCACCAGCGGTTGGCCGAGGGCCTCGTCCACCAACTTCAGCAACCGCGTGAAGTCAACTGGCTTGGCCAGCACTTGCCAGGCACCTGCGGCGAGTGCCTCCTCGCGGGTGGCGTCGCTGGCGAACGCGCTGACGATGATGGCGACCGTGCCGGCCCGCAGTGCCTTCATGCGGCGGTACAGTTCCAGGCCATCCATGCCGGGCATCTTTAAGTCGAGCAGGGCCACGTCGAACGGCCGCGCCCGGACCAATTCCAGCGCGGCCGGCCCATCGTGGGCGACGGCGACCTCATAACCCAGATCGGTCAGAATGTCGGATAGGTTTCGCGTGGTATCGACGTCGTCGTCGACTACGAGGATCGTCGGAGTGGACATCTTCATGCGCTGGCGTCCTCCTGGGAAAGGTCAGCGGTCAGGCGCACGGTGAAGGTGCTGCCGTGTCCGGGTTCGCTCACGACACGCAGGCTGCCCTTGTTTTTCTCCAGGATGGCGCGGGCGATGGCCAGACCCAGGCCCAGCCCGCGCGCCTTGGTCGAGTAGAGCGGCTCCATGACGCGGCTGAGTTGCTCGGGTGGAATGCCGACGCCGGTGTCGGCGACCGTCGTCTCGACCGCATCGCCGGCCGGCCGGGCCGTGATCGTCAGCCGTCCCCCCTGCGGCATGGCCTCGCGCGCATTGCGGAACAGGTTGGCGAAGACAATCCGCACCTGCTCGCCATCGCCGAACACCCGCGGCAGGTCGGCGGGGCAATCGATGGTCGCGGCGACGGTCTCCGGCGGCGGGTTGAACTCCAGGGCCTCGCGTACGCAGCCCTCGACGGAAAAGGGGCGCATGTTGGGGACCGGCAATTTCGCGAAGCTCGACAGGGCGGTAATGACACTATCCGCGAGCATCACCTGACGCTCGATGCGTTGGAGGTGTTCGGCCTTTTTCTCTGGTGAGGGATTGCGGGCGTTGAGCAGGTAATAAACGGAAGTCTTGACGACGTTGAGGGGATTGCGCAGCTCGTGAGCGACACCGCCGGCGACCTGGCCGATGGTCGCCAGGCGTTCGCTGCGCTGCAGGCGGCTGGAGTATTCCGCCTGATAGGCGTCCTCGATGATGGCCAGGTCCAGATCGAGCAACTTGTTGAGGGCGCGGCCGGTGGCGAGGAGTTCGTCGTGGTCGCCAGTCCAGCGCGCGTGCAACTCGCGCAACAGGCCGCTGCGCAGCCGCGACAGGGCGGCGTTGGTGTAGACCTGGTCGAGGCCGATCTCGACGTGCCGCCAGCCGACGCGCCAGCGCCGCACCACGTACGCGCGATCGTAGGTTCCTGAGAGCAGTTCGCGCAGCCACTGGAGCAAAGTGCCCTTGAGCCGTTCAATCTGGGCCAGGCCGCCGGTGATCACCTTGCGCGTGTCGGCATGGCGCTCAATCTCGTCGTAGAAGTCGGTGATGAGGGCGGGCAGACACGGTTCCAGGAGTGCGCCGAGGGTGCGGACACGGTGGGCGTCGTCGTCCGCCCAGCCGAGGTAAGTCTGCAATTCCTGATAACGTCGATAGAGTTCGTCGGGATCCATGAGTGCTCCTCACCGTTTATCGTAGACTGCCACCGCTTCCGCGACCAGCAACAAGGCCGTCGAGGAAAACCGCTTGACGGTGGCGAACGGGTGCGGCACGATGTGGCCGGTAGGGACGCGCCGAAAGGTGCCCGGCAGGTTTCTTCTCCCAGGATTGTCGATAAACTTTGTCAGGAACTGCTTTGTCGAAAACCCCTCCCCCCAACCCCCTCCCCGCAACGGAGAGGGGGAGCAAGCCAAGCAATGTCTCTTCTTCTCCCCCTCTCCGTTGCGGGGAGGGGGTTGGGGGGAGGGGTTTTCGACAAAGCAAGTCAGGAACCTATTTCGGGGGCGAAAAGGATGAAATCGGATCCTGGAAGGAGTGATCATGGTCAGATCGCAGGAGGTTGACTACACGGTCGTCCTGATTTTCCCGGGCTTCGGCACGGACCGAGAGAACGCCGAAACCGTGGTGACGACCGCCCTGGACTGGCTGAACACCAACAAGGACGAACCGGGGTTCCGCTTCGCGCCGCCGGTGAGCGCCCACCTGGAGATTGTGTCCGACGCCGACGAGGCTCGTGACCGGATCGATGCGGATGAAAGCATCGCGATGCTCTTCCTGCACGACCTCGACGACAACGAACGGGATGCGCTGATCCGACAATGTGAGACACGGCACATCGCAGCCTGCTACACCGTCGATATTCCCCGGCCGGGCAGCCGGCGCAAAGGCCCCTGGCCGGTTGTTGTCCGCAAGAAAACCTCGGACGACCTGCCCGCGCATCGGCTCTGCACCGAGACGCTGACGGCCCCGGTCGGTGAGGATGAGGAAACCGGGGAGCGCATTGGCGAGGTGATCGCCGTGCTGGCACTGGGCGTCATGCAGCATCACTGGCTAACGAGACCGCCGCGCTAGCCGCAGCCATCGCTTGCGGCAGGGCGGTTATACTGAGATGGTGGTCTACCTGGCCCAGCAGATTAATCAATTTCGCCTCTCCGGAAAGGAGTTTGCCATGCAACACCTTGGCGCTGACGACCAACTGGTACAGGCGATGCTCGACTTGTGGAAGACAATGTCGCTGGAAGAACGGAAGGCGATGCTCGCATCCACCCCCGACACACTCGCACAGGTCAAGCGGGACTGGTGGAAGATGATGTCGCCGGAAGAACGCCTACAGGGATTGACTCCGGAGGAGTTGGAACGCTTACGCCAGTTGTTACAACAACCTCCGCCCAGCGCAGGCGACTCTTCGAGTCCAAAGTAGCGACGAAGGATGGAGGCCCAGGCGATGTTCTTCGACCACACGCCGCGCGTGAAGGAACTGCAGCGCCGATTGCTGGCCTTCATGGACGAACACATCTACCCCAACGAACCACTCTATCACGAGCAGATCCAGGCCGAGCGCTGGAGGCCGGCGCCGGTCGTCGAAGAACTGAAACGCAAGGCACAGACTGGCGGTCTGTGGAACCTTTTCCTGCCCGACAGCACACACGGAGCCGGCCTGACCAATCTGGAGTACGCGCCGCTGTGCGAGATCATGGGTCGCTCGGTTATGGCGCCCGAGGTGTTCAACTGCTCGGCCCCCGACACCGGCAACATGGAAGTGCTGGTGCGCTACGGCACCCCCGAACAGCAAGCGGCCTGGTTGACGCCGCTCTTGGCCGGCGAAATGCGTTCCTGCTTCGCCATGACCGAGCCGGACGTTGCCTCCTCCGACGCTACCAATATCCGCGCGCGCATCGTCCGTGACGGCGACGCCTACATCCTCGACGGCCGCAAATGGTGGATCTCCGGCGCCGGCGATCCGCGCTGCAAGATCTGCATCTTCATGGGCAAGACTGACCCATCAGCGCCGACGCATCAGCAGCAGTCGATGATCCTGGTGCCGCTGGATACGCCCGGCATCACCATCAAGC
The DNA here is from genome assembly GCA_035637055.1 of Gemmataceae bacterium. Lineage (GTDB taxonomy): Bacteria > Planctomycetota > Planctomycetia > Gemmatales > Gemmataceae > DASPXY01. The sequence continues at coordinate 5,695 of DASPXY010001054.1, forward strand.
GCATGCTGAGCGTCTTTGGCTATGACGATGCGCCGCACGGCCACGCCGAGATCCTGTTTGACAGGGTGCGGGTGCCGGTGTCGAATCTGCTTCTGGGCGAAGGCCGCGGCTTCGAGATTGCCCAGGGACGTCTCGGGCCGGGGCGCATCCACCACTGCATGCGGCTGATCGGTATGGCCGAGCGTTCGCTGGAGGCGATGTGCCGGCGCGTCAAGGCACGCGTCGCTTTTGGCAAGCCGCTCGCCGAGCAAGGCACCTTGCGGGCCGATATCGCCCAATCGCGAGTGGAAATCGAGCAATCCCGCTTGCTGACGCTCAAGGCGGCGTACTTGATGGATACCGTCGGCAACCGTGCGGCCAGGGCTGAGATCGCGATGATCAAGGTCGTCGCTCCGAACATGGCTCTGCGTGTGATCGATCGCGCCATCCAGGCGCACGGCGCCGGCGGCGTCAGTGGCGATTTCGGGTTGGCGGCTGGCTGGGCCCACGCCCGCACGCTGCGCCTGGCCGATGGGCCTGACGAGGTCCACCGCGAGACCATCGCGAAACTCGAACTGGCACGGTATGGCTGAGAGGCGGTGTGAAACCCCTCCCCCCAACCCCCTCCCCGCAACGGAGAGGGGGAGCAAGACCAACGCTTCTTTCTTCTCCCCCTCTTCTCGCAGGGGAGGGGGTTGGGGGGAGGGGTTTCACACCGCCCAGAGGATCCCATGAGCCCCAATCACGATCCCACAATACCGATTCGTCCGGGTGAGGAATTGCCTCTTACCCGCCTGGAGGAATACCTCCACCGACACATGCCCGAGGCGACCGGGCCGCTGACCGTCGAACAGTTTCCGCACGGCCATTCCAACCTTACGTATCTGCTGCGGTTGGGCGAGAGCGAATGGGTGCTACGTCGCCCGCCGTTCGGCAATCAGGTGAAAACCGCCCACGATATGGGCCGCGAGTACCGCGTGCTGTCCAGCCTTGGCACCGTTTTTCCCGCGGCGCCGCGCCCCCGGCTGTACTGCGACGACGAGGCCATCCTCGGCGCGCCCTTCTACGTCATGGAGCGGCGCTACGGCATCGTCCTGCGGAAGGAACTGCCGCCAGGCATGGTCATCGATCCGCCGACGGCACGACGCCTCGGCACCGCCCTGATCGACACGCTCGCTCTGCTGCACTCCCTCGATTATCGGGCGGCTGGACTGGGCGAGATGGGCAAACCGCAGGGGTACGTCGCGCGGCAAGTGAGCGGTTGGAGCAACCGTTACACCGCGGCCCGCACCGATGCGGTGCCGGAAA
>DASPXY010001055.1:0-3120 GCA_035637055.1 Gemmataceae bacterium
GAGGGGGAGCAAGCCAAGCGCCGTCTCTTCTTCTCCCCCTCTCCTTGCAGGGGAGGGGGTTGGGGGGAGGGGTTCCGTGCTAACCCGCCTTGTCATTTCCACCCCGGTCCTGCGAAAATCGTGACAGCACCCGCCGACTTCACGGCAGAAGTAAGCAGAGTCACGCACAGGCCAGGGAGGGTCACCGCAGTATGCCACCCCGACAACTCGAACCCATCGTCCGTTACCTCCGTGGGGCGGTCGCCTGGGGCGATCCGGCGCCGACGGACAGTCAACTGCTGGAACGCTTCGCCGCCCAGCGCGATCAGGATGCGTTCGCGGCGCTGGTGCGCCGACACGGCGCGCTCGTCCTGGGCGTCTGCCGTCGCGTCCTGGGGGACTGGCATGCTGCGGAGGACGCCTTCCAGGCGACGTTCCTCATTCTCGCACGCAAGGCCGGCACCCTGGCCCAGCCCGAGTTATTGGCTCACTGGCTGCACGGTGTTGCCTGCCGCACCGCCGCGCGGGTCAGGGCTGACGCAGCCCGTCGCCGCGCCCGCGAGGCTTCGGCCACGCCGCTGCAGAATGCCGCTCCCGACGACGCCCCGATGTGGCGCGACCTGCGGCCGGTGCTCGATGAAGAGATCGGCCGTTTACCCGAGCGACACCGGGTGGCGGTTGTGTTGTGCTACCTGGAAGGGCAGACGAACGCGGAAGCCGCGCGCCGATTGGGCTGTCCCCGAGGCACGGTCGCTACCCTGCTCGCACGCGCCAGGGTACGGTTGCGGCGGCGCCTCACGAGCCGCGGTCTGGGCCTCCCCGCCGGACTGGCGGCCTTGCTGGTTAGCCAGGCGAGCGGGGCGATCGTCCCTGGTGTGTTGCGCGACTCGACCGTCACGGCCGCGGCGGTGTTCGCGGCCGACCCGACCCGAGCGGCAGGGCTTGTTTCGGCCCGCGCCGCATCTCTCGCACAAGGAGTCACAATGGCCACGCTCACGAAGGCGAAAATCGTAACGGCGATCCTGTTCCTGGTGGGCCTGGCAGGTGCCGGCCGCGCCATCTATTGCGCAGCCGCAGACGAGCCGGCGCCCGCGGCTGCGGCCCCTGGCGCCGGCGGCCAGCCGGCGCGTGCCGCGCTGCCCCCGGCCCGCTCGAACTTGTACCGCACGAAGAACTTCGTGGTGGACGCTCCTACGCGAGAAAGTGCGGAACTGATCGGCCGTGTTGCCGAGCGCCGCCGCGTGGAACTGGCCGTGAACTGGCTGGGGCGCGAGCTGCCGGTCTGGCGCAAGCCGTGCCGCATCACGGTAAAGGTCGGCGCCGGCGAGGTTCGCGGCTTCAGCACCTTCATGTTCGACAAGGACGGTGTTGCGGACCAGAGCATGCAACTGGAAGGGCCTCTTGAGGGGCTGTTGGCGGACAAGGTGCCCCACGAGGTGACGCACCTTGTCCTCGCTCACTGGGCCGGTCGTCCCCTGCCGCGCTGGTTCGATGAGGGCGCCGCCGGGCTCAGCGAGAGCGACTCGGCGCGGACGGCCTCCGAGCAGCTCTTACGCAAGATCCTGAGGGACGGTGGCAAGATCCCCTTGCGCCGCCTGCTGGGGTTGCGCGACTACCCGAAAGAAGTGGAAGCGCTGCACGCCCAGAGCCCTTCGCTGACAGACTTTCTGATCAAGCAGGGCGGCCGACGGAAGGTGTTGGCGTTTGTCAAACAGGGCTGGGGCGACGCTTGGGACGAGGCCCTGCAGGCCCAGTACAAGTACCGCTCGGTGGAGGAACTGGAAGATGCCTGGATTGCGAGCCTGGGGAAGCAGCGGCAGCCGGAGCCGCCGCCCGTTGCGTCCGCCTCTCCCTTTCATGGTGTTCCGCCCTTCGCCCCATCTTCCAAGACGGCTCCCAAGAAACTTCGCGGTCGCTTGCCTTCCGGCCCGGCGCCGGAGCAGGCTCTGGTGGCGCTCGACGCCGATGGCCGTCTGACGATATCCCGGACCGTGACTGTGTTCGTGCCGCGAACGACGATGACCAGTCGCGGGGAAGCGATCACATCCTACGCGGCAGTCGCCTCGACGGCCGCGGAGCGTTATGACCTGGAAGACGTGCGGGTCTATGACACCAGGGGACAGGAGGTGACGATGAAGGATCTCCGCGGTCTCCTGAAAGGAGAGACGCTCGTGCTGCTGGCGGTGGATGGCCGCCCGGTCGATCCGCTGCACCTGCGTCTGACGCGTGAGGGAACGCTGGTCTTTGTCCTGCCGATCCAACCTGCCGCTGCACCCCCGCCTGTCGCGCCAGCGCCTGCGGTGCCCGCGACGGTCCCCCAACGGTAGGCGATCCTGATCCACCTTGGGAGCCCGAAGCGCCAGCGAGGACCGTCCTCGCTGGCGCTTCGGGCTCCCAAGGGGATCAGGGCGCCAGGACGATGTCGGGGAGCTTGCGCGTCTTGCCCGACTCCACCGTGAACTCGCGCTCGACCCGGACCACGCCGAGGTCGCGGGCATCGAAGATGCGCAAGCGATAGGTCGCACCGGGGATCAGCGCCGGAATCGTCAGCCGTCCGTCGGCGCCGGGCCGCAAAGCCGACAACGCCCAGTTCGCCGACTGCGGCCCGCGCCTGCTGAGGGGTGGGGATGCCAACGGTCGGTACATCTCCCCCGGGCCGCCCAGCGTCACCCACTCCGGCCCCCCCTGGCCGCGCGCCGGCGTCACGATCATTTCCAGCCACAGATTCGCCTTCGCCGGTTTGCCCTTGTCGTCCACCACGCCGACCTCCGCCGACCCGCACGGCGTCAGGCGCACGGTGATCGGCTCGTTGCCCGGTTTCGCCGACAGTTCAACGGATGCTCCGAGGCGGCCTTTCGCGTTCGCCAGGAGCGGCGGGAGCGTCGCCGGCAGGCGGAACTGACCCGCACGTTCTGGCGCCGCCTCGCCGGAGATATCGAGGATGAAGACGCGATGCTTCTTGTTCGGATTGCAGCCAGGCACCTCGAACTTGCCGTCGCGCACCTCGATGGCGTGCCCGGTGCCGGGGTTTCCGCCGGGGAAGCCCACGACCCGGATGCCCGGATCCTGCGGCCGCATCAGGTCGCCGCTGCAGAACAGCACCGCTCGCTTGACAGGATTACCGTCCGGGCCGACCACCTG
>DASPXY010001056.1:0-8793 GCA_035637055.1 Gemmataceae bacterium
ATCAGCTCGCGCTCGATGAGTTGGGTCAACTCCTCCTTGAACAGCCTGGTCCGCAACTCCGACCTTTGCGGTTCCTCCATCCCAAGCAGTTGCCTGCCGCCCCGTTGCATAACCGCCGTAAGGATCTCTTCGTCGAAGATCGGTTGCCCGTTGACCCAGGCCCGCACGGTCACCATCAGCTTGCCGTCGTTCGGTCTGCCAGCGAGTCCGAGGAGACTGCCGGGGGTGGGGAGTGCCTGCGTCTGCTCTGCAGGCGAGACGCCTGCACCACGCGTGGGAGGCATCGGCAGGGCCTGCGCCACCTGCCACTCGGAGTCCGGCCGTTGTGCGCGGGTCAGGCGTGGCATCGCCGGCTCGATGTCGGCGTCGGCCTGCGCCATCAGCGGATCGCGCGCGGCCGGCGGCCTCAAGGGGTCCGCCGACGTGCAGCCGCAGATCAGGAGCAGCAGCCAAACCCCCACAAACCCGAAGCGTAAGCGAGGGATAAGCGTTATCCCTCGCTTGCGCTTCGGGTTTGTGTGCCGGAACAGAAAGCGCGCCATACCGCGTCCCCTTTGTCGCTGGCGGAGTGCGAGACAATGCACCGTGGAGCGGGGGACTATAGCGAGCGCTCCGGAGAACGCAAGAGGTGTTTGAGGGTGGCGTAGAGCGTCTCGGGCTCGATCTCGGCGGGCGCCAGGCGAAAGTACGCGCTCTTGTCATCGACCACGCGCAGCCGCCCCTCGCTGCGCTCCGCCAGCCGCTTGATCTTGCGCGGGTTGCGGTAGCCCAGCACGACATCGACCGGGCCGAGCGACGGATCGAGGACGCCGTCCTTGACGCCTTTGCCGTCGAGATGGACCGTGGCGATTTGCCAGCGCGCCGCGAGGAGACGCAACTCGCCGAGACGCAGCAGCCACCCGGCCGCCTCGGGCAATGGACCGAAGCGATCCCGCAACTCGCCCTTGAAGTCTTCGAGGCGATCCAGCCGCCGTATCCGGCCGAGCCGCCGGTAGACCTCGATGCGCAGTTTCTGACCCTGGACGTAGTCGCGCGGCAGGAAGGCGCGCCACGGCAATTCGACGTTGACCTCCAGGTGCGTGCGCAGCGGTTGATTCTTGAGGCGGCGCACGGCGTTTTCGAGGAGCTGACAGTACAGTTCGTAGCCGACCGCCGCGATGTGGCCGCTCTGCTGCGTGCCGAGGATGTTGCCGGCGCCGCGAATCTCCAGGTCGCGCATGGCGATCTTGAAGCCGGCCCCCAACTCGGTAAACTCCTCAATCGCCTTTAGCCGCCGGGCCGCGTTCGGCGTCACGGACCTGTCGGCGTCGAGCAGGAGGTACGCATAGGCGCGATGCTTGAAGCGGCCGACACGACCGCGCAACTGGTGCAGGTCCGCCAGGCCGTAGTTGTCCGCCTGGTTGATAAATATGGTGTTCGCGTTGGGAATGTCCAGGCCGCTTTCGATGATCGTCGTCGCGACCAGCACGTCCACGTCGCGACGGACGAAGCGCACCATGGCGCTCTCCAGTTCGTGCTCGTTCATCTGACCGTGGCCGATCGCGATGCGCGCCTCCGGCACAATCTGCTGAATGCGATCCGCAATCTCATGAATGTTCTGCACCCGGTTATGGACGAAATAGATCTGACCTTCACGGTTCAGCTCGCGCAGCATGGCGTGGCGGATCAGCTGCGGGTCGAAGCGGGCGATGCGTGTCTCGATGGCGAGGCGATCACGCGGCGGCGTTTCGAGATTGCTAATGTCGCGAATACCGAGCAGCGACAGGTGCAGCGTGCGCGGGATCGGCGTCGCGGTCATCGTCAGCACGTCCACTGTCTGCCGCAGCCGCTTGAGGCGCTCCTTGTGCTCGACGCCGAAACGCTGCTCCTCGTCGATGATGACCAGGCCGAGATCCTTGAAGCGAACGTCAGCACTCACCAGGCGATGCGTGCCGATGATGATATCGACCCCCCCCTGTGCAAGGCGCTGCACGATGCGCTTCTGCTCCCCGGCGGAGCGGAAACGGCTGATACTCTCGACGACGAACGGATATTCCGCGAGGCGTTCGCTGAAGGTGCGATAGTGCTGCTCGGCCAGAACGGTCGTCGGCACCAGCACCGCCACCTGCTTGCCGTTGTCGATCGCCTTGAAGGCGGCGCGAATCGCTAGCTCGGTCTTGCCGTAGCCGACGTCGCCGCAAATGAGGCGATCCATCGGCCGGGCGCGCTCCATGTCGCGTTTGATCTCGACCAGGCTTGTGAGTTGATCGGGCGTTTCCTCGTAGGGAAACGCTGCCTCGAACTCGGCCTGCCATTCGCTGTCGGGCGGAAAGGCCATGCCGGGCTGAGCCTCGCGCAGCGCCTGCAGATCGACCATGTCGCTCGCGAGATCGAGGACGGCGGCGGCAACCTTGTCCTTCTTGCGCTGCCAGCCGACGCCGCCGAGTTTCGACAACTCCGGATCGCTGTGGGCGCCGCCGACGTATTTCTGGACAAGCTCGATCTTCGACGCCGGCACGTAAACGCGCGTGCCCTCGCGGAATTCGAGGATGAGGTGCTCCTCGGTCTGGCCGTTCTTATCGACGACCTGCATGCCGCGGTAGCGGGCGATGCCGTGGCTGACGTGAACGACGAGGTCGCCCTCGTGCAGATCGAGGAAGCTGTCGATGGCGCGCGCTTCGAGTTGCCGCCGCGGCAGGACGGTGCGCGCCTCCTCGCGGTGGAAGAGTTCGTGATCGCCGATGACGACCACCGCCATTGCTCCCCTCTCCCCTGGAGGGAGAGGGGTTGGGGGTGAGCGCTTCCCCCCTCTCCCCTGGAGGGAGAGGGGTTGGGGGTGAGGGGGATCTTCCCATTCCGGAGAGGAGAGATCCCCCTCACCCCCAACCCCTCTCCCTCCAGGGGAGAGGGGAGAAGTCAGGAGCAGACGGAAGCCAGCCCGCACGCGCCCCACCACGAGCCGCAGTCGCTCCGACTGAGCCAGTTGACCCGATGCCAGCACCTCGCCCAGCCGTTTGCGTTCGGCGTCGTTGTGACAGGCGATCATCACCACATCGCCGACCGCTGCGCCGTCCAGTTCGTCGCGCAGTTTCGTCACGTCGCCGCTGAAGCGCTCGATCGACTCGACCTTGAGATGACAGCTCGCCTCAACAGACGGACTCGGCAGCGCCGACACGTGGACGCTCGGGAAACGCAGCAGTTGCGCCGTGGCGCCTTCGACCGAGAACAGGCCGCGCACGTCGGCGGTGCGATCGAGATAGTGCTTGCCCTGTTCGTGCAGTTCCTCCGGCTCGACGAGGACCGTCCAGGCATCGGCGGGCAGATAATCGCACAGGTGGCCGCGCGGTGGAGGCAGCGGCTCGCCGTTGTGTGGCTGCGGCGCCGATGCGGTCAGTTCCGCCGTCTGCACATCGCCGAGGCTGCGCTGCGTCTCCGGCGAAAACTGACGAACCGACTCGATTTCGTCGCCAAATAGCTCGATGCGGTAGGGGGCCTCGGCATCGGGCGAGAAGACGTCGAGGATACCGCCGCGGCGGCTGAACTCGCCGGGCAGTTCGACCGCCTCCATGCGCTGGAAGCCGTGCTCGATCAGCCAGCGGCCGAGTTCTTCCAGATCGACGCGGTCGCCGATGCGCAAGCGGCGTCGCCGACTCGACAGTTCCGCGCGATCAGGGACCGGCTGCATGACCGCCTGCAGCGTGGTAACGAGGTAGCGCGGCGGCGCCTCGGACTGGAGCTGCTTGAGGACGCGCAGCCGCTGCCCGGCGACCTCATCCACCGGACGTTCGCCGACGGGCCAGGAGTCCCAGGCGGGGAAGACCGTCGGGCGCGCGCCGGCAAAGCCGAGCACATCCTCGCACCACGGATCGACGTCGCGCGGGTGCGCCAGCACGATGAGGAGCGTGTGCGGCGTGTGCAGGCCGAGCGCGGCGGCGACGAGCGCGGCCGACGAGTTCCAGGCGCCGTCCACCGTGGCGGCGCGTCCTTTCTTCAGCGCGGCGACGAGGGGAGCAAAACCCTCGGTGCGCTGCACGGCGAGCGTCAGATCCTTCAGGCCGGTCAGGGCGGTTTCGTGATCGGCGACCGGCAGCGCGCCGCTGGGTGCTGTCATGAGCGATGGTTCCTCGACAGGGATGAGTCCATGCTTGTATTGTAACAGGAACCGCCGACCGACTTGAGGCCAACTCCGATGCCTGCCTGGGCGGAAGAGAGGCGCCGCAAACCGCCCAGAAAGTATACTCGCGGCGGGAAGATCTGACACAAGCCCGAAGCGCCAGCGAGGGACTGTCCCTCGCTGGCGCTTCGGGCTTGTCTCAAACTGGCCCGCATTGAGTATAGTGCCTAATGTGCATCCCCATCCAGGAGACTGCCATGCTTCGCATCAGTCTAGTTACGCTGGCGAGCGTCGCGCTCCCCTACAGCCTTGTTGCCTGGCCGGTCCAGGAACCGGAGAAGATCCCGGAGGCGAAAGTCTATGCCAAGCTGACCGATGTCCTGCGCTCGGTCGAGTTGCACTTTACGCCCGATAGTAAGCAGCTATTGCTCTTGCGTCATTTCAGCAACAAGAATGAGCCGGTCCTCTCCCTCCATGAGGTTACCCGCAGGGGCTTCGCCGTCCGCGACCTGACCCCCGAAAGCAAGGAACTCTCTCATTCCCTGGTCGGCTCAGATCTGTTTGGCAAAGTGGCGCTTGCCTCGGACCACTATGGTGACCTCCTTCCTGCCTTTCGCAAGGAGGGCGTGCGGGTGGCTTTGAGCCCCACTGGCAAGGTGTTCCTCACGTCCTCCTTGAAGACGGTTCGACTCTGGCACATCACTAACCCCAATAACCCGTGGCTGCTTACTGGTTCCATCAAGCCGCTGGGAGCGCCGTTGGAGCACGCTGGCAGTGTCCTGGCCGCGTTCACCAAGGATGGCAAACACCTGCTGACAGCGACTTTGATTGGCGGCAAGAAACCTACGGACAAGGTTCAATACCAGGTCCAACTCTGGGACGTGGACTCCGGCAAGCAGATCGGTGAACCTGCCACAGGGATTGCCCCACAGCTTCTTGGGAAGTCGCCGGTCATGAGATCGCTTGCCTGGTCGCCGGATGAGCAATTCTTCATCATGTCTTACGGCGTCGGGGTGGGGGCGGAGGCCCGATTTGTTCATTTCTGGAACGCCAAGACACTGCACCCCGTCGGTGAACCCTTCTCCGCCCTTGGCAGCTCTCAGCATTTCAGCCAAGATGGGAAAACATTGCTTGTTTGTTCTAAGAAAGCAGGGCTAAGTCTTTGGGACGTCGCCAACCGCAAACTGATCAGCAGGCTGTCGAATGTGATCTGGAATCCTCACGCTGACAATGCCACAGAAAAACCGCGGTGTGCCTTCCACCCCGATGGGCCCAGAATCCTGGCAATCCACCCCGAGCGCCACCAAGTCCAACTGTGGGATTTCAGCACCAGCCCGCCGCGGAAAAAGCAGGGGCTGGAGCACAGCGGAGGGCGGGTCCACGAGTTCGCGATTTCTCGTGACGGCAAGCAGGCTGCGACGGCGGCTGCAGATCCACACGAACTACTCGTGTGGGATCTCGAAACCGGCAAGCGGCTGCTGAAAGTGCCGTACGGTCCGCAGGATGGCTTTGTCCGCGCGATGGAGTTTTCCCCGGACGGCCGGCTGCTGGCAACGGTCACCGAGCGCGGCGGCGTGCAACTCTGGAACCTCGCCCTCAAGAAGTGAAGCGCGTCCCCGCGGAGGAGCCTACGTTCCCTGCGGATCGCTCAGGCCGGTGCTCCCGCAGGCGCGGCAGCAAGCACCCATTGCCACGCTTCCTCGCTCTGGCTCTTGTCGAAATATCGTATCTTCTGGAAGAACGGCTTCGCCATCTGGGTGCCAATCTCCTGCCAGCGCTTCTCGCCGACGACGGCGCAGCGCTCGACCTCGCCGCCGTGGCGGAGCGCGAACTTCAGGTCATCCCAGACAGCGCGCAGGTTCCAGCCCTCGCAATCCTCCAAGTCGAACAGCATCCGCACTTTGCCGTACTCGCGGATCAACTCCTCCAGTTTCGGGACGAGCTGCTGGTGATCGGCATGCGTCAGCTTCCCCGTCGCCTTGACCCCCAGCACATTCCCCGCGCTCCTGTCGATGTAGCTCAACATGGGACACCTCCCGTCTCAGGATAGGTTGCGGTGTACGGACAGGTTGCCTCTGCCGCGCGTCTGGCCGCGGAGGCGAGAGTTGGCGCGACTCCGGTCAGGCAGGATGCAACTGCGGTGCCGAAACCACAACAAAGGCTGCACGCTCCTGGCTTGCCGCTGACGCCACCGAAGTGTGCGACCCGGCTCATCCTCCGTACCCAATCCGCACACGGAAGGCGACTCAAGATCGCCCTGGCGTCGAGTCGATAACAGTTGTTGCGGTAAGCGGCGAGGGTCGGGTAACTTCAAAAGCCTGCCAGGAGGAAAACCGACATGCTGGACAAGACCGAGGCGATCCGCCGTGCCCTGGAAGAACTCGGAGACGCTCCCATCGAACAGTTGGCGGTGTTCGCACGCAGTCGCTACGGCGTCGCGGTGCCGCTGAACATCATCCCCGTCATCAGGACCACCCTTCGGAACAGGGAGATGCTCGAAGGGGCGCGACAACCCCGCACCGCTGCGCCACGCTGCGGACCGCCGGATCGACCCGGTCAGGCTGCTGCGTGATCGGCTGAACCCGCATTAGGCATTCGGCGGCACGATCAGGAACTGCAAGGCGTCCGACGCCAAGTCGAGCAGGACCACCGTGAACTCGCTGGCGCGGTGCAGTGCTCCCGGGTTGATCCGCCGCGTTGGCCCCACGCGCGCATCCGCGGCGATGTGCGAGTGCCCCGAGAGCAGGTAGTCAGGCTGCGCCGCCAGGAGCCGGCGCACGTCCTTGTGTAGATGTCCGTGGACAATTGCGATCCGTTTATCGGCAAGTGTCACCTCGCCGCCCCACTCCAGGCAGAGCCCGCCGACCTCTTCAATGGCTGCGAGCAGCGCCGGAATGTTGTCGGCATCGTTGTTTCCAAAGACGTAATAGCTCGGCAGCACCCCACAGAGCGCGACGACCTCCGGCCCCGTCAGGTCGCCGCAGTGGATCAAGCGCTCTGCGCCCGCGGCTCGTAACTGTTCCACTGCGGCGGCGGTTCGCTCCAGGCGGTTGTGAGTGTCGGAAAGGATGCCCAGGCGCATGTTGCCTTCGTGCTGTTGCCGGCCAGCAGGCGAGTGCCGGCGAGGATTGAGGGTTGCCGGATGAGGCCCATGCAATTTTACCCTACCCCGCTAAATCACTGTCCACAAATGGGCAAGCAAACGAGCGGCGGGGTTTATCCCCGCCGTCTTCGAGCACGGCGGGGATAAACCCCGCCGCTCGTTCGCCACTTTCCCTCTTGTCGGGAGTTATTTAGGATGAAATGACACAGGGCACAGGAGAGGGTGACAGGCGTCATGGAGCGAACGGTCGAAAGCCTCTGCAACCAGCTGGCGCGCAATCGACTGCTGGAGCCGAACGCCATCCGGGCGATGCGCGGGCGCTGGCGCACCGAGGCGAGCGACGTGGCCGACGATGCGGGACGCTTCAAGGAGTGGATGGTCGGCAACGGCTACCTGACCGACTTCCAACTCGGCATGCTCACGCGCGGCTTTGGCGACCTCCTCTTTGTCGGCGAATACAAGCTGCTCGATCGCATCGGCCAGGGACGCATGGCCGGCGTCTACAAGGCCGTTCACCCGCTCGGCCAGGTCGTCGCCGTCAAGGTACTGCCGCCGTCGAAGGCCCAGCACCCAGAGATTGTGGCCCGCTTCCAGCGCGAGGCGCGCATGGCCCTGCGCCTCAAGCACCCCAATGTCGTTCGCACCTTTCAGGTCGGCAAGACCAAGGGCGATCTACACTTCCTCGTCATGGAGTTTCTCGATGGCGAAACTCTTGAAGACGTGCTCGAACGCCGCAAGCGCCTGCCGCTCGTTGAAGCCATCCATGTCATGCTGCAGGCGCTGCGCGGCTTGCAGCACATCGACGAGGAGAGCCTGATCCATCGCGACCTGAAGCCGGCGAACCTGATGCTGACGCCTGCGCGCGGGAAAGACCAGCCGGATACGGTCCTGCACCAGACGGTCAAGATCCTCGACATCGGCCTGGGCCGTGCCCTGTTCGACGAGGGTACTCCCGGCGCCACCGACCTCGGCGAACTGACCAGCGAGGGCGCCCTGCTCGGCACGCCCGACTACATGGCCCCGGAGCAGGCGCGCAACGCTCACCTGGCCGACATTCGCTCGGATATTTACGGCCTTGGTTGTATTCTGTACGAGATGTTGACCGGTCAGCCGCCGTTTCCGGATACGAGTGTCGTGCGGCAACTCGTGCGGCATGCGACCCAGCCAGCCAAGCCGCTCCGCGAACTGAATCCGAGTTTGCCGGAGGAAGTGCAACCGGTGATCGATCGTCTGCTGGCCAAGGATCCGGCGCAGCGTTTCTCCACGCCGGCGGAGGCCGCCAAGGCGCTGAAGGCGCTGGTGCCGCAACTACCCGATGCACCACCGCAGCCCGAACCGGCACCGCAACTGCGGTCGTTCCTGACCTGGCTGGAAACCAACCCCGCCGACAACGGTGAAACGCCAGCGCCCGCTCCGGCAGTGTCGCCGGTTGCCGCCCTCCTGGCGCGGCCGGTCGCGCCAACGATCCCTCCCGAGTTGGTGCCCGTGTCGATCGTCCCCATGCACAAGCCATTCGCGCGCTCTCTGCCGCGCCCGAATCGCCGAGAGTTGCTGTTCGCCGCGGCCGGCGCCGGCGTGCTGCTCTTGGTGGAGTTGA
>DASPXY010001057.1:0-14136 GCA_035637055.1 Gemmataceae bacterium
GACGGGTAGATGACCCCGCCCTGCCCTTCGCGGAAGCCGGTGTGCAGGTAGTACTTCGCGCGGGCGTGGGCCCCTTCGGGCGTCGTCATCCCGCGAACCACGACGCCGTGGTTCATCACCGCGGCGACCTTCGGCAGGTGCTCGCTGATCTCGACCCCCGCGGCCGCGGTCTTGATCGGCTTGAACTCGCCGGCGCCCTTGCTCTCGGGCTTCAGGTCGAAGGTGTCCTTGTGACTGGGTCCGCCGTCCATCCACAACAGGATGCACGACTTGGTGCGTTGGCGGGCCTCGGCAGCCCGAACCGCCAGGGTGGGCAGCCAGCCGGACAGCGACACGCCCACGCCCGCGGCCGACAACTTCAACAGATCACGCCTCGTCAGGTTCAGCATGAATCGTTCTCCTTCGGATCAGGAAGGGGGAGGTTCTTGGTGACTCCCCGCCAATGTTTTGTTGAGAAGGTTTCCGGTGCGGTTGTTTCTTGATCCCGCTTGCGGGTTAGCAGTCTGGGAAGTGCTAACCCGCAAGCGAGAAGCCAAACAAGCGAGTCTGTCGCCGCGTCAGTGGTTCGTGAGGAACTCACTGGAGTTGAGCAAGGCCCAGGTGAGATCTCCGTAGGCGGCACGGGCGTCGGACTGGCGGGTGACGTACGCGACCCGGCGCTCCAACTCCGCAGGAGTCGGCCGGCGCGAAAGAGTCGCCATGTACAGGTATTCCACGACGCGGGCCGGCGGCGTGCCCCCGCTCTGGGTCATCGCCCGGTTGACGAACTGCGTCGTGTTATTGAGCATCGCCGAGTTCATCAGCCGCAGAGCCTGCGGGATGCCGGCCTGGTACTCCAGGACATCGGAGCCTTCGTCGAGGCGGAAGAAGGCGATGAACTGCTCACGCGGTCCACCCGGCCCCTTCTTGCCAACGGCGCCTCCCTTCTTGCCGAAGTCGAACCCACCGCGACCAGGGGCGCCAAGCACACTCGTGATCGAATCGAAGAGTTGTTCGGCCGTCAGCATGCGCACGGCGGCGTGGCTCAACAATTCGGTGTCGGTGTCATTGTCGGCGGTTGGCCGGCTGGTCCGCTGATAGGTCTGGCTATTGACGATCGCTCGAATCAGGTATTTCAGGTCAAACCCGTTCGTCTTGAACTGCTCGGTCAGGGCGGCGAGCAATTCCGGATGGGTCGCCGGGTTGCCGTCGTGCATGTCGTCCACGGGGTTCACCAGGCCGCGGCCGAAGAAGTGAGCCCACGTCTTGTTCACCATCGCCCGGGCGAAGAACGGATTGTTCGCCGAGGTCATCCACTTGGCCAGCACCGGCCGGGCCGGTTCGGACGGAGCCAGGCGGGTGGATTCGGCGGCTTGCAGGAAGCGCGCCGGGACGATCTTCGCCGACTCGGGCAGGCCCTTCTTCTTGCCCTTGGCCTTGCCGTCCTCGCTGACGATCAGCGCAGCACCCTTCTTGGCGGCTTGTTGCGGAGTGGCCGATAGCCGCACCTTCATGAAGAACTGGGCCATGCCCCAGTATTCGTCCTGCTTCCAGTTCGTGAACGGATGGTTATGGCACTGCGCACATTGCAGCTGCACGCCCATGAACAACTTGGTGACCGAGTCGGTCATCTTATCGACGGTGTTATTGCCGACGAAGTAGGTCACCGCCCCGTTGCCCTCGATGTCGCCGCTCGCCGTCAGCAAGTCGTGGACCAGTTTGTCCCACGGGGTGTTGGCGTTAAACTGCTTGGTGAGCCACTCTTGCAGCGGGGCGCGCTGCAGGAGGCGGTTGTTCGAGTCGCGCGGGATCATCGCCACGACCCAGTTCTCCGCCATCCACTTGCCGTAGCGCGGATCGGCCAGCAACTCCTCGACGACCTTGCTCCGCTTGTTGGCGTCCTTGCTGTCGAGGAAGGCTGCCACCTTCTCGACCGGCGGAATGATGCCGACCAGATCGAGGTAAACGCGGCGGAGGAACTCGGCGTCGTCGGCCAGCGCGGAGGCCTTGATCCCCTCGGACGCGAGCCGCTGAGTGACTTCCTGATCGATGGCGCGGGCCAGAGCGGCGGCGTCCATCTTCGTGCCGGCGCCGGGAACCTTACCGAGTTTCTGTACCGGAGTTGCGCTCTTCTTGGCGCCGGCCTTGGCCTCGGTCTTGCCCGGCGTCTGGGCGGACACCTCGTCCGCTGTGCCTTGCGTGAAGAGAATGCCTCCGAGCGAGAGAACCGAAGCCGCGATCAGGCCCACCCAACTTGCTTTTCGGCTGCGGTGGGGAGATCCCGGCGGCGCGGTTCTCGTCCGAGAACCCCGCTGGGCAGCTCGTCGAGAAAATCGAATCATGTTTGGTGCCCCCTTGTTAGCGGAAAAGTCGCGAGCATCCTACCCCTGGCGGCGAGCGGCGTTGCAGCGGTGGCCGGCTTCTCCGCGATGTTCTCTGGGAAACCCATTTCCTCGGGCTTGTTCCTGTTGGGAGGGTATGCGGCGTTGCGGTAATGGGGTGTTTAACCCCGACACACTGGTGAGGTTTCGATTGCGGCGGCTGATTTAATCTCTGGCCACAGGGTAGAGTTTTCCGCGTGCCGCGTTGAGCGGAACACCTCTGAAGCCTTCCGCTTAATGAAGGCTGTGGAGGTGTTGTATGCAAGTGACGTTCCGCGAACGCAAAAGGAGCGCGCCCTGGCAGAGCAGGCACTTGGAAGACGGCGGGGATAAACCCCGCCGCTCGTTGATGTTACGACGAGCCGCCGGGTTTATCCCGGCGGTCTTCTCCACTCGCTCTTACGCCTGGAGGTTTTGCAACATTTCCTTGCGTGAGACGAGGCGCTGGCCGCGGCACTCCTCGATGTGCAGAGCCTTGAGCAAGCGGCGGCGCAACTCTGCCTGCGTTTGCTCGACGGCGCTGGCGGACAGGCTCGGCAAATTAATGAAACCGCCGGCGCGACGATCGTGCCCACCCGCGCGCCCCATCTTGCCGACCACCTGGCGCAGCATCTCCCCGGCATGACCTTGAGGCACCGACGTCCGCACCGAGAGAATCAACTTGTCCTGATATACACCCGCACACACCGCCCAGTCGATCTCCTCGAAGCGACTCAGGAAGTCAACCACCTGAGCCGCCAGTTCCGGCTGCTCCATTTCGTTCACCCAGCTGATGATCAACCGTCCATAGATGAACGAACTTTGCAGCGCCTGCAGGATGCACTCGTAGTAGTTCTGCGGCAACGGGGCGTTGCGGATACGGGCCAGCAAGTCCTTATCGGTCAATGGGTAAAGGAAATAGAGGGCGCTATCGTCGAGGGCGCTCGCCTCGCGCGGATAACCACTCAGTTCGGTCTCGATGCCGTAGGACAGGGCCGTCGCCACGCGCGGGGGAATCGCCAGTTCTTGCTCCATCAAATAGCCCGTGACGACCGAACAGGTGGCGCCGAGGCCCTCGCGAATGTCGGTGAACGGAATGCCGTCGAGGTCGCCGGGCGTCTGATGGTGATCGAGGACCGCGGTGATCGGGATACACCGGTCGAAGGTGTGCCTGCCCGTGTTCGGCTGGCTGTCCACCATGACGATCGCCTCGTTCTCCTGCCACACGATCTGATCGATCGGCATCAGTTCGATGTCCAGCAACTCGACGAGGGCTCGGTTCTCGGCGCGCGTGATCGGGCCGTCCTGGGTCAGGCGCGTCGGCTTGCCGAGGCAGGCCTCGACCAGGTGGGCCACCCCCAGCATACTGCCGACGCTGTCGGGATCCGGGTTGACGTGCGAGACGAGGGTGACCAGACTGGCGTCGTGGAGTTCGGCGAGCAAGCGGTCGGAAGGGCGCTGACGGATCGATCTACCATTGACTCCGGGTTCGGCACTTTGCCGTGGCATAAAAAGCCTCGTCGGAAACGAGGGAGGAAACCCACCCTGGGCTGGGCGAATCGGGCCTGCCGCAGCATCGTCCTGTCATTGCGCGGTGTTGGCCCCGCTTCCGTTGGACGGGAAAGGGGGATGTTTGGCTCGATTGGGAAAGGCTCCTCCCCTTGGAATCTCGTGAAACGGCCCTCCCTGGCACTGAACAAATTATAGGCAGACCGGCGACGTCGAATAGGGGGACGCCCGCCCTCACGCCTGCCCACGGCTCAACTCTTCAACTCTGTCCCATTGTACACGATTGACCGGCACCACGGATAGCCTGGGAAGTCGCACCAACTCCCAGTCCGCCAAATCCGGGTCTTCCTTGATCTGTGCCAGAGTCACGGGGGCGAGCAACCGCCGCACCGGCTCGACCCGCACGGCCACGCGGCGAGAACTCCCATCCTCGGGATCAGGGACAGGGTCGCTCACAACCCGCATTTCCCCGACAACCGCTTTTTCCTTCCCCGTGTGGTAGTATAGCACCCGATCGCCCTTCTTCACCTTGCGCAGGTTTTGCAGGGCGAGGTTGTTCGTCACGCCGGTCCAGAGGGTGCCGCCGTCGCGCTGCAGGTCAGCGAAACTGTAGTGTTCCGGCTCCTCCTTGAAGAGCCAGGCGCCGGACTCCTTTGCCATGCTCGCCTCCATCCCGCCGACGGCGCCGTCAACCTCGCCGTCCTGCCCCTTCCCGGCGGAATAACTCCCCATCCAGGCAGCCCAAAGTCGGCGATTCCTTTTTCGCTTCCCCCTTGCCTCGGGGGTCGCCGCGTAGAATGTCTCTGCGGTGCGAGTGAACGCCAACCTTGACCGCGAATGCCCTCCTCGATGGCGTCGGTTTCGGCACAACACCCCTCGTCAGGCACCCAGGTCGCCGGAGCCGACGCCTCCTTTTGCTTTCGCGCAAGAGGCTATGATCCTACTCTCCCCAAACCGCCAGGGCAAGAGGCGAGTTACGCGGCAACCCTCCTCCGGGCGGACATACCTGCTCACGGTAACGCGCGGGCGCTTGGCGTCGTCCAGGAAGGGTTGAGCGCCCTGCCTGCTTTCGCCTTTCCTTCTCAAACGCAATTCGTGCACCTCAATCAGTGGCATCAGCCTTCCATTCGGCGAGCCTGTGCTTATACAGATCGCGTACCTCCTTGAGAAAGGCACGAACGGTGGGCTCGCGATAATCGGCATAAGTCCACGGCCACGGCTCCCAGGTGCCCGCCTGGAAACGCAGCGTCACCTCCGCGTAGATACCATCGCGAAGGTAAATCCGGTGCGCCTGGTCTTTCGTGGTAGCGAGCATGAATTTGCCGAGGGTGAGCAGCCCGGGATCGAGATTGAGCGGCCGTGGTTCCGGATACACTCCCAGCGCCGCCAATTCAGCTTCGAGGGCGTTGGTGTCAAGTTTGGCCGGCGCCAGGCTTTCAGGAGCAACCAGTTCCTCGAAGGCGAAAAACTGCTTCTTGAGGTCGGCGCCCATCGTGGCCTGGTAGTAGTCGGTTTGGTGAAAGTCGAACGGCTCGCTGGCGAGGCTCACGGGGCCAAACACGTTCCGGAGGCGGTCCCGGGCCCAGCCGAGGGCTTCGGGATGGCGACTGAAGACGGCGACGACAAGCATCGCCGGCACTACGGAGCGAGGTTCGGCCACGCCTACATGACCCGATCCTCGGCCCAGGCGCGGCGGCGGCCCGTCAGGAACTCCTTGTATTCCAGGTCGGTCGCGTCGTGGATGGTCCGGGGATTGAAGTTGGTGTTGAGGTTGTCCAGGATCGGCACGAGGTCCGCGTCGCCGTAGCCCAGGCCGTGGATCTCGAAACGGTCGTTGTTGATGTCGATGATCTGCAACCGGTCCTTCCAGACACGGACCTTCCGCAACTCGCGCAACTCCGAGCGTGTGCGCTTCAGAAATTCGAGGGCGGTATTCAGCCCGCCCTGCGTGTAGGTGTGGGTGGCGCGTGGGTCACTCATGGTCCACCACGGTTCTCCCGCTTGCGGGTTAGCAATCTCCACACTGCTAACCCGCAAGCGGGGAAAAGTGTCAGCGGAGGCCCGCCAACTCCTGCAGCAAATGCCAGTTCTCCAGGCGCTCCTCGTTCGCCCAGACCAACGTCGGCGACGGGTTGCCGTCCTTGTCGAAATGCTTCGAGAAACGGCCTTCACTCCGCGCGAAGTCGATGAAGTTCACCACTTCCTTCGTCTTCGGATTGACGCACCAGTCCTCCTTGGCGTTCGGGTTGCCCTGCAGCGACAGCCGTTCCTTGAGCGTCTTGCCCTTGCGGGGATCGAAAATCAGCAGCGGGAACGCACGGCTATCGACCGCGAGCCGTGCCTGATCGCCGGCCATGTTGTCCGCGACGCCGTGCTCCGGCTGGCAGGTCGTGTAGCAACTGACAATCGCCGGGCCATCGAACTCCAGCGCCCCCAGCACCGCCTTGTAGAAGTGGTTGATGTGGGCGGCTGTCGTCTGGGCGACGAAGGTGCGCGGGTGCATGATCGCGATTTGTGCGATCTCCTTACGGCGTTCCTGCTTGCCGGCTACCGTCTTGCCGTGGACGCTCATCTTCGTGTTCTGGCCGGTGAAGGTGCTCGTCGATGCCTGGCCACCGGTGTTCGAGTAGACCTGCGTGTCGAGCACGAACACCTTGATATTCATACCGCTGGCGAACAGGCGCGACAGCGCCTGAAAGCCGATGTCGAACATGGCGCCGTCGCCGCCGATGCACCAGATCGGCTTGCCCTGCCAGCCCATCTGGTCCCAGCGCATCCGTACGCCGATCGCATCCGCCGGGGCGTTCTCGAACAGCGAGTTGGTCCACGGCACCAGATACGGATTATACGGATAGGTTGAGGTGTAAACAGTATTGCACCCCGTCGCGGCGACGAGGCCCCACTGATCGCCGTACTTCGAGCCGGTCGCGGAACACATCATGCGCAGGGCCGTCCCCTCGCCGCAGCCGGCGCACGAGCCTGCCCCGCCGACGTAGATGTGCGTCTCTTCCTTGAGCATCATGTCGATCAGCAGGGTGTCGTTGAGGTACTTCTTGTTGCTCGGGCCGAAGTTCTTGAAGAAGCGATGGCTCTTGCGGGAGTCGCGCATCACCTCGTCGGTTTTCGGGATCATTTTGAGCGCCTCGTCCTCGGCGCAGACGGTGACGCACTCGGCGCAGCCCTTGCACTTGCTCGGGTCGATGATGATGTTGAACATCCCGCCTGGCATGCCCTTCTTCTGGGGGGCTTCGTAATACTTCTTCGTCTTCGCCCACTGCTTGCGGAACATCTCCCGATCGCCCTCATCGGGGATGGTCTTGAGCCTCTCTTCGAGTTCGGGCTCGGAGATGACCTTGCCGAGGATGGCGGTGTCGGGGCACTCGGTGACGCACTCCATGCAGCCGGTGCAGTTCTCGGGAATGAACAGGGGGATTTCCGGGGCGATGTTGCTGAAGTCGCGCAGCGTCGCGGTGCCGGCGGGGACCAGCGAGCGCGCTAGCGACAGGTCGGCGGGCAGTTCCTTCTCGCCGTAGCCCTCCTCGTAACCGCGAATAATGCGCTCGTTGAAATCGACGACGTCGAGCACGGGCAGGCTGACGAGTTTATAGCCGCTATCGACGAGGGTGCCGTAACTGTTGTTATTGAAGGGGTCGCGTTCGTGGGCCTCGTTCATCGACGGCGGCTTGGTGTGGCCGTTGGTCTGCATGAAAACTCCTGGGAGGAAAATCCGAAATCCGAAACTCGAAATCCGAAACAAATCCGAAGGAAGAAAATCCGAAATTGTGCCTGTTTGCGTTTTCTTGTTTTGGTATTCGGATTTGTTTCGGATTTCGGATTTCGAGTTTCGGATTTTCTTGAGGGTTACGCCATAATAATGTCGCGCGGGATCTGCCGCATTTCGTTGTAGCCGCGCTTGACGCACGTCAGGTTGTCCGCCACGACGCGCTCGCCCTGCTTGCCGAAGTATTTCCGCAGCGCCTTCTCGACGCCGGCGAAGACCTGCTCGTCGGACATGTTCGCGTCGCGCGCGTAGGGCGTCAGCCGCAGGAAGGCGCCGAGCAGCACGATGCCCTGCATACGCATCTGCAGGTCGGCCCGCGTCGCCACCTCGCGCGCGATATGCACCATGTCCGTGTAGTAGACGCTGGCCTCCTTGGTGCGGATCATCCGCTGCACGTGCGGCGGGATGCGCTTCCACACCTCGAAGGGGTCGGCATACGGCGACTGCATGAAGATCGCGCCGCCGGGCACCAGCCCCTCCATCGTCCCGCCGCTCAGGATGGCAGTCGGGTCGTTGATGCACAGCAAGTCAACGTGCTCCAGTTCGCTGTGCATCATGATGTGGGCATCGGCGATGGTCAGATAATAGGTAGTCGGCAGACCTTTTTTCTCCGAGCCGTACTTGGGATACGCCTGCACGTCCTTGCCAAAGACGTTGCCGGCGATGGTCGCGATGATCTTGTTCGTCGTCACCGAACCGAACCCGCCGACGGAGTGGCCGCGCATCGAGAAGCCGCCCGTCGGCCGCAGGTCGGGGTCTTCGGCTCGCTTCAGCGCCAGCGCGTGGTCGATGCCGACGCAGAAGAAGTGCGGGCCGTCGTGGATCATGTTGTGGAAGGTCGCGATCACGTCGCCAGGCCGCACGTCGCGGCTGCCGAGGCCCGCCGCGCAGTGATAAATCCGCGGAATCTGGTCGATCCGCTCCTGGCCATTCTGACCGTTCATCGCGTCGCAGAACGCCGCCTTGATCTCGCGCGTGAGGTGGTTGCCCGTCGTCGAGAGTGGGTCGTCCATGCGCTCGTAGACCGTGAACGCCTTGCAATTCTTGAGGGCCTCGACAACCTGGCGCGCCGGGAACGGCCGGAAGACGAACTGCGTGATGCAACCCGCGGCGACGCCCTGCTCGCGCAGGTAGTCCACCGTCGCCTTCGCCGTCTCCATGTACGAGCCCATGCCGATGATGACGTACTCGGCATCGTCACAGCGATAGGCTTCGAGGAAATCGTACTTGCGGCCGGTTTTGCGATAAAACTCCTCGAAACAGTCCTTGATGATGTCCTCGACCTGGTCGTAGTACCAGCGCTGGGCAATCTTGCCCTTCATGTAGGAGTCCTGATTCTGCACCACGCCGGACATCACCGGGTTCGCGGGGTCCATCAGGTTGATGAGCTTCTCTTTCGGCGAGCCGACGTACTCCTTCATGAACTCGGGTTCGAGCAGGCGGACGGTTTCGACCGTGTGCGTGGTGAGGAAGCCGTCCTGCACGTTGAAGAAGGGCGTCTTGCTGGCCTCGGCAGCGCGGCGGCAGATGAGGCAGAGGTCTCCGGCCTCCTGGGCGTTGCGGCCGAAGATCATCCCCCAGCCGCAGTCGGCGACCGACATCAGATCATCGTGGCCGGCGTGGACGTTCAGGCCCTGGCTGGTCAGGGCGCGGGCGCCAATGTTCATCAGGACCGGCAGGCGCTTGCCGGCGATGGTGTAGAGCACCTCCTTCATCAGCACGAGGCCCTGCCCCGAGGTGAAGTTGGTGACTCGGCCGCCGGCGACGGCGAAGCCTTCGCAGACGGTGGCGGCGCTGTGCTCGGACTCGGGTTCAAAAAACATCAGGGGATCGCCCCAGAGGTTCTTGACGCCGTTCATCACGGCCGCGTTGTAGCCGCCCCCCATCGTCGTCGAACTGGTGATCGGATAGGCGCCCGCAGCCTGGGTGATATGGATCTCGACGTGGACGACGGCCTCGGCGCCGTCACAGGTGGTCGGGATCCCGGGATACTGGAACTTGGTCTCGACGGGCTGCTCGAGCGTATCGGGGGTACGGGGCAGGTCGCGTACCGCGGCAGTGCTCATGCGGACTCCTCTGTTGGCTGGCGTTTCGGGCTGGAAAAGGATAATTCTAGGGTTGGTTCCGGCAACGGCAATGGTTGGGGCATGGCCGAGCATTTACGATGATGACGCGGAACTGCCGTTCTGTCAAGGACATTCGCCGCAACTGGCCATGCGCGAGCTTCAGGGAGTTTTCCCCCCTTATAAGGGTTTTCTGGATGAAGCGACTCACGCCTCGCGCCGGCCGGCGGGCGGCGCGGGCTGCCGTGGGGGCGGGGCGGCGCCGATGACGAGGTTGCGCCGTGCGCGCTGTAGCTTGTCGGTCAGATCCTTGGCAAGATTCGCCTGCTTCAGAAACAGCAGAGCAAAACAGGTATCGCACAGTCCGGGAAAGCGGTCCTCCCAGCTGCCATCGGGGCGCTGGTGCTTGAGAATGATGTCCACTCCCCAGCTGTACCAGTCCTTGTCGCCGATCTTCGTCAGGTCGTAGAGCACCCCGACCCGCTCGACCGACCAGAGGAAATACAGGTCGCCCCAGGCTTCAGCGCCGAAATAGGTGCCGCGCAGCCGGGTCGGCCCATACCGGTCGATCTCATCGAGGGCATCGATGATCGTCATTGGGGCATGCTCGACCATGAGCTTCTGGATACCTTCCAGTTCGGCCTTGGTGAGAACCTTTGCAACTTCCTGGGTGAAGTCTTTTTCGGTCCGAAATGCCTTGTATTTCAGCTGGTGGAGTTTCCGCAAGACCGCCGCCGGCACCTTTTCCTTGCGCAAAGCCTCCAGCGACTTGTCCGTGATCACGAACCATGAGGCTTTGCGGTCCGCATCTGAGCCTTCATGGAACTTGCGGTGCAGATCGCGCATGGCGGCGGCGTACTCTTCCTGCTTCTGGAGATCGGTGGAGTTTAGCCGCGGGCTCACCATCGCCTTGCTCAGAAACTCCAGGCCCTTCACGACCGCGGGATCCTTCTTGATGTCGGTCGGGGCCTTGTGGGCCTTGGCGTCCAGGTCAACGCCGTGACCGATCGCCAGCCCGATCAGGCCGGCACAGGTGGTCGCGTCGGGCAGGGTGGGGCTCGACTTGCCGCGGTAGCCCCAGCGGCCGTCCTTCTGCTGAGTCTCGCGATACAAATTCTCGGTCTTTTTGAGGGCGCCGTCGGACTTGATCTGGTGATTCCGGGCCGCCCACAGCGCCAGGGTCACGAACTGGTTGATGGAGTTATCGATCCACTTTTGATTCTTCGGCGGGAGCGGTTGACCGGCGTTGATCATCTTGAGGAACCGCTCGTGCTCGTCGGGCGGCAGGATATCGGAGTAATAACCCCAACCGCCGTTCTCGTCCTGCGAGGCCATCAGCTGCACCGCGAACTGCCGGATCAATTTGCGATCTTCCGAGTGGGCATCGCCGTGGGCATCCTTCGTCGTCTGCGTGAGGCGATCGAGGAAAAGGATGCACAGGGCCAGGGAGTAAGTGAAGCGGAGGCGCGAGGCGGAGCCGCGCACACGTTCCAGGGCTTTCTGGACCGCTTCATCTTTCGGCGACTCGCCGCACTCCAGCAGGGTCAGCCCCGCCAGCGCGATGACGCCAACCTGCGAGCCGGCCCCCTGATCGGTCACGTAATAGTCGTGGTTGTCCTTTTGGAGGAGTTGCGCCCGAAGGTACTGCTTGCCGCGGGCAATGGCGTCGTTGATCTTGACCTGTTTGGGGTCGAGCGGAATGGCCTTGGGAACGGTCACCGGCGGCGGTTCCTCCGGCTTGCGATCTCGTAGGAGCAGAAAGACGAGGACACAGCCGCCCGCCGCCAGCACGCCACCGATCGCGAAGACCCACGGCATGGCGCTCTTCTGTCGGCGCGCGGGCCGCCGGAGGAGGACGCCGCCGTCGTCGGCAGCCGGGGAGTCTTCTTCCGGCGCCGGGGCCGTCGGGGCACCGCGGCGGATCCCGTCAACTGGCGCGGGACCACCGACCGTGAACACCGTCTGACACCCCGGACATTTCACGCGCGCGGGCAGCGCTTGCGCGAGTTGTAACTGCATCTGGCATTTCGGACAGGCACATTGCATCACGGACATGGTATCTCGCCTTCTCGCCTGAAAGAGCCCGGTTGCCGCCGCGAGGCAGTCCCGAAGGGCAGAGTAGTTATAGCAGAGAAGGCTTCAGAAGGCAGAGTACGGAGTACCGAGGACATCGTTGTGGCACGGTCAGGAGACCGTGCCACAACGGGCGGCGGGTCTCACGGGATCGCGGTCCTCGGTACTTCGTACTCCGTACTCTGCCCTTCTGATTTTACCGAGCTTGCCGACGTGCGCGGCGCCCGCCCGGGGGAGAGGGCCACCGCGTACGCAAATTGGTTGGCACCGGGAATGCGGGTAGACGATAGGGAGAGGAAAGGGGTTTTTCAGTGCCCCGGTGCTACCGCTGAACGCGAACAGAGGATTTCGTCATGCGCAGCCTGCGTTTCTCGGCCGAGCCCGAGTCCGTCCGCCTGCCACAGCCGCCGGCCCCCGGCATCACCCCCGGCGGCTTCTTGATCGCCCCCACTGCCGCCATCCCCGGCCACTGTCAAGAACAGTGGCTGTGGCAACAGTGGGTCTACCAGCGGGCCTTTGAACTGGCCCAGGCCGTCGTGCGACCGTCTCTCCTCGAACGCGACCTGCTCGGGGTCTGGAATTGACCCGGATCGATAGCCCGCGAGCGGTTAGCGCTGCGGCAGCGGTTGGGCCTTGATTCCTCCCGGAAGCGCTGCGGGCGGAGCGAAGTCGAGACCCGCAGGACGCGGCGCCGGCACGCTCAGGGCAGCCTCCTCGAACGAGATTTCTTCCTCAACGACACGCGGCGTGGTGGCGTTCGCGATCAACTGGAACAGGTTCCGCCGTCCCGTCGGCGTCGGCCGTTGCGAACCCACGCCGACGTTCTCCGCCAGCAATCGACCTGCGTCGATCGTCAGCTGGTTGGAACTCTGGCTCTGTAAGAGGCGCGCCTGATAAGCGGCAAGCTGGATGTCGTAACTTCCACTTCGCGCAGTTGCCGGCCCTTCCGGGGGCGTGGGGCCTTCCGGCGGCCGTTCAGGCGGCAGCGGCGGTTCGGCGCCGCCCTTCACGTTGCTCAGGCAATGCACAAGGGCCATCATCGCGGCCGCCTTGACGCGCTCCGACGTCTCCGACGGGTTCTTGCCGTCCTCGCTGCCGTTGGCAGAGACCGCGAGCGCTTCCATCGTTTTCTTCGTGCAGCAGCATCCTTTCCCCAGCGCCAGCGCCGCCTCCAGACGCACGCACTCGTTGCGATCGGCGCGCAGGCCAGAGATCAGCGCCCCTTCCGCCTCGGGAAAATAATGACAATCGACAGTACCGAGATAGCGAATGGCGGATTTGCGGGCAGCGGCGCCGGCCTCATCTGCCTTGATCGCCGCCGCCGCCTTCTCCGCGGGCGAGGCGTTCGAGTCGGGTGAGAGCAACTTGGCCAGATCCTCCGGCGTCGGCCCCGGCGGACAGAGCGGGCCGATCAGCCCGCCGCTCATCAGAGTCAACGGTTTGGTGATGCCGTTGAGGAGCTGGCCCAGCGGCGACTTGCAACACCTCTCGCGACAGGCCTTGCAACCTTCCTTGGTGATGCCGAGTTTGTTCCAGATGGTCGGCACCTGCGGCGCCGCAGGGGTGGCTGCGCCCCCGGCAGCTGGCGCGGCCCCCGGTACGGGCGGGGTGGGCGCCGCTCCGGGGACAGGCACTTGCGCCGGGGCACGGTCGGCCAGGCACGCAATGCCCGCCAGGCCGATCAGGAGAGATTTCCAGCTGAGCATGATTTGATCCTCGCCCTGCGTAAGAAGTGTGTTCCTTGCATCGGCGATCGATCGCTTTGCGCTTGAGGGATCTGCGGGATTTGACGATTGCGCTGGCTTTGGAGTGCGGGGTTTATGCCGGGAATATGGCCTGTGCGCTGGCGCCGGCCCCGAAAAACGCCTCTCCACCAGGAATTGTCACAGTTCCGGCCTTCCTCATGCCGATAAATCCACCACACGTCTTCACGTCCAGCGGCGGCCGAGCGCGGCATTGCATCTATGACGGAGAGGTGAACTCGTCGAAAGGGTCGCCACAGGTCTGACTACAGGAGCATGGGCATGACTTGCTTCCGATCCTCCGGGCACCACGCCCGGCAGCCCTTGGGGGCGGTTTGCCTGGTGCTACTGTTGACCGCACCGCTCGCTCCGGCGCAGGCACCCGCGCGACTTACCTTCGATGACCGATCTTCTCCCCGCGCAACGCCGGCGAACTTACCGAGTCCCCCCAGCACACCGCTCCCCCCTTCGCCGACGGCACAGGCTGACCCCACCGAGGTGATCCAGGCAGGGTGTGCCAGCTGCGGGAATTTGCCAAGTCCAGCCGGCAGGCTATTCAGCGGTTGCAACTGCGGCGGTGGCGGCAAGTGTGTGCCGGGACGCGAGGCATGCAGTCCCTGTTGCCATGA
>DASPXY010001058.1:0-5553 GCA_035637055.1 Gemmataceae bacterium
GCTGATCCGCCGTGCGCTGCTGCTCCGCTCCGACCGCTGCCAATCCGACCGCCAGCGCCACGACGCTCACCAGCAGCGCGACCATGCCGCCACTGACGAGGGCGCGATGGCGTCGCCCCCAGCGTCGCAGCCGGAGGGTCAGTGGTTCGCGATACGCGCGCACCGGCTCATCCGCCAACCAGCGGTCGATCTCGGCGCCCAACTCCTGCGCGGTGGCGTAGCGGTCTTCCGGTCGCGTGGCCAGCGCGTGTAGGCAGACCGCTTCCAGGGCGGCAGGGATCCCCGTCTTGAGCTGCCGTGGCCGGGCGAACTGACCGCGGGCCGCCCGTTCCAGTGCGGCCTGCACATCGTCTCCCGTAAACGGAGGCTGGCCGGTCAGGATCTGGTACAGCGTCGCTCCCAGCGAATAGACGTCGCTGCTCGGCCCCATCCGATCGTGCTGGCCACGAGCCTGCTCCGGCGACATGTACGCCGGCGTCCCCACCGCCGATCCCTGCATCGTCTCCGCCAGTCCAGTCGGCCCAAGGCGCAGAGCGTCGTCACCACCCTGGCCCACTCGTGACAAGCCCCAGTCCACCAGGAAGGTTTCGCCGAATGCTCCGAGCATGATGTTCGCCGGCTTGATGTCGCGGTGGATCACGCCGCGCGAGTGAGCATAGGCGACCGCGTGGCACACGGTGATGAAGCGCCCCAGCAGGCCGCGCAACTCCGCCGAAGCCAAGCCCACGGGCCGCGGCCCGTGGGCTTGCACCTGGTGGAAACGATGAATGGCGGCCTCCAGGGTCTCTCCCTGGATGAAGCGCATGGCGTAGTAAGGCCGCCCATCGGGATACCGACCCTGACCGTAGACCGGCACAATCGCCGGGTGCTCCAGTCGTCCGGTAACCTCCGCCTCAAAGACAAACCGCGACTGCAGCCTGGAATCCTGAGCATGCCGATCTCGAATCTCTTTGAGAGCGACTTGCCGTCGGAGTTCTTCGTCCTCGGCGCGATAGACGACGCCCAGACCGCCGCTGGCGTGCAGTTCCAGCCGTCGATAGCGGCAGGGAAACATCGGGGAGCGTTCGGCTGCCGCCGGCGTGCCGATCCCACACGGCGGCGTCTCCAGGGCCGTGAGTTGTGGAAACCGGCGTCCCTTCTCGGCAGTGGCGTCGAGTGCGGGATCCTGCCGGGCACGCAGGCGCAATTCCGCCTCCACCAGGCTCGCGAGCGGTTGCCCGGCGAGTTCCGGATAACGGGCGAGGTAGTCCTCCACGCGCGCGGCCTGGCCCTGCTTGAGACGATACTCCAGTTCGGCATGCACCAGTTCGATCAGGATTTCCCTGCGCTCGGGACCATCCGGGAGGAACGACTCCGGCGCCGGCGCCAGTCCCGCGTGCAGGGCGCGATGGAAAGCTGCCAGGCGCTCCTCGAAACTCATGGCGGACGAAAGGGGCTCGGTCATTGGCCGGCTCCAGCAAAGGATCGGGAACGGTTACGGCGTCCCATTATGCTGCCCGCACCGGCGACTCGCAAGCAAACGCCACCTCGTCTTGACACGTTCGCCGCGGTCGGCTATCCACCCGCCTCATGGCACGCTCCAACCTTCTGCACGCACACGGCCCGCAGCCGCGGGCTGTCACGTTCTGCCGCCGCCCGGCCACCGCCCTTGGGCTGGGGCTGCTCCTCATCACCCTCGTCCTGACGCCATTGCTGTTCAGTTCCTCGACTCTTGGGGCCTTCGAGTTTCCCAAGGTCATGCTGTTGACACTCACGGCGATCTTGACCCTGGCGATCGGGCTGTGCGCCTTGTTCCAGCCGCCTTCGGCAGAAGTCAGAAGGAAGAAGTCAGCGGTCAGAGGATGGGGTAGCGCAATTGTATCTGGCGCCCTCGGCACTTCGTACGCCGTACTCGGTATCCTGTACTCTGCCGTCTGCCGAAGGCCGCTATCGCTGGGTTTCGTGCTGTTCCTGGTGTCGGCGGCGGCGTCCACGGCAGCGTCGATCAACCCGCTGACCTCGCTGCTGGGGACGCACGAAAGTCACGCCGGCCTCGGGACCGTGGCCGTCTGCACGATTCTGTTCTTCGCCGTCCGCGGCCTGTGCCGTAACTTCACCGACGCGCGCCTGCTCCTGGGCGGTTGCGTTGTCGCGGCGGCCCCGGCTGCGGCCTATGCCTTGCTGCAGGTCGCCAGCCTCGATCCGATCACCTGGGCGGGACTCTCCGGCGTCGGCGACTTTCTACGCCCCTTCGGCCCTCTCGGACATCCGAATTTCCTCGCCGCCTACCTCGTGATGACGCTGCCGCTGACCATCCACTTCGCCGGACGCGCCGCAGCCAGACGACGCTGGATCGCCTGCAGCGTACTGGCACTCATCGCTCTGGCCTCCGGGCTGGCCATCGCCCTGTCGGTCTCGCGCGCGGCGTGGCTGGCCCTGGGATGTGTCGTGCTGGTGCTGCTCGTGCGAGCGGTCGGCGCACGCCGCTGGCGTGCGGCGGCGGACCTGGCGCTGCTCCCGGTCGGCGGCGCCGTGCTGGCCTGCCTCCTTGCGTGGGGCGGCGATCATCCCTTGTTGACGGCGCTGCGGCAGCGGCTCAGCCACCTGGGCGATTCCGTCAGTCGCCAGCACATCTGGGAAACGGGCCTGGCGATCTACCGCGACCACCCCATCCTCGGCTGCGGTCCAGACACATTCCAGCTCGCGTTTAGCCCAAAACGCTCGCTCGCCTACTGGCAGGTCGAGTGGAACCTGACGCCCGCCCGCGCTCATAACGAGGCTATTCACGTCCTGGCGACTCAGGGACTCGTCGGTGCCGGTGCCTTGCTGGTGCTCCTGGCCGGCCTGGTATGCGCCGGCGTCCGCGCCTGGCGGCGTGCCCCGGCTGAAGCCCGGCCATTGCTGCTCGCCATCTTTGCCGGGACGCTGGGGTTCCTGGTTCAGAACGCCTTCGGTTACACGGTCGCTGCCTGCGGGGCGCTGTTCGTCACCTTCGCGGGGCTGCTCGCACGCTTCGGCGAAGAGGGGGCCGACGACGTGCCGGAACTGCCGCTCGTCCGCTGCCGCTGGTCGATCGTTGGTCTGGTGTGTGCGGGCGTCCTCGCTGTCGTCGTTTTCACGCTTGAGTTCATCGGGCCGAACCGGGACGCGCTCCGGGCGGTGATCGCGGGAGTTGTGCTGCTGGCGGCGCTGGGCGCAACGGGCTGGGCGTTGCTCAGGGTCGCGGCGATGGGTGACACGGCCATTCTCCCGGCCGCGGTGCCCACGCCGGAGGGGTTGAGCGCCTGGTCGGTGGGATGGCGCCGGGCGGCGAACTGGGGGGTCTGGATCGGTGCCGCGGCCCTGATCTTCGTGGCGGTGCTGCGGCCGCTCCATGCCAATGTGCTTTGCGGGACGGCCGACCGTCATTTCGTGGTCAACCCGCGCGAGGCGGTGGCAATGTTCGCCGAGGCCGCTTTCGAGGATCCGCTGCGAGAATTGTCCTGGAGTAAGTTGGGGGCCGCGGCTCAGGTCGCGGGGTTCAAGGTGGCGAACCTGGATGAGCGGCGCGGGCTATTCCGCCTGGCACGCACTGCGCTGGAGCGCGCCTGTCGTCTCAGTCCGCTGAACGCCTACCACCACGCGAACCTCGGCCACTTCCTGGGACGACAAGCCCAGCTGCGGTGCGCCAATGTCCAGGATGCCTACGAGGCGTTCGAGCGAGCGCTGACGCTGGATGGCCGGAACGTGAACTTCTACGCCGACGCCGCCAACGCGGCGCTCAGCGTGAAAGACTGGGGCAAGGCGCGGGTGTACGCGGAGCGCGGCGTGGACCTCGATCCGCAGTTCGCCCCCACGCGCGCCCAGCTCGGCTACCTGGCACTGATGGACAAGCGCTACGCCGATGCCGCCAAGCTCCTGCGCGAGGCGAACCACGCCGAATGGCATGGGGAGACATCGGCGCGGGTGATCGCGCTGGCCAACCTGGCGACAGCCTACACGCATTTGCAGTGGTACGAAGGGGCCGCCGACGTTGAGCGGCAAGCGCTGGAGTTGGCGCCGCATTTCGTGGAGGTGCGTTGCAACTTCGCCGGTGCGCTGGAAAGGCTCGGGCGCCGCACCGAGGCCGCGGCGGAGTACCGGCGCGTGCTCGAAGACGCTCCGGAACACCGCGGCGCCAAGGCAGGACTGGCACGGCTCGGCGGCTGAAGGTGACAAGGTGACAAGTGACAAGGTGAACGGAAGCAACCATCCTTCACCTTGTCACCGTGTCACCTTGTCACCTTGTCACCGTGTCACCTTAGAAGCGGATGTTCAGCGAGGCGAGCACTTCCAGGTTGTACGGCCGCGGACCGGTCACCGGCACGCCAATCGCGACACCGAGCGTCGAGGTGCCGTTGAAGACCGCGTTGACGCCGGCCGTCAGCGACAGATAGTCCGGCACGCCACCGTTGCGCTGGCCGCGATGATCCAACGGCGTCAGCAGGTGCGCCTCGAAGGTCGGCACCAGACCGTTCAGAATCCTACCTTGCGGATCGCGATAGAGCCAGAAACCAACACCGATATCATTGAGCCACAGCGACACGTCCTGCGAATCGGTCGGCACCACCACCGACGAGAAGCCCTGTACAAAGAAGTCGCCCCAGTTGAAAATATAGCCGATGTACGGTTGCAGGACCGTCGGGTGGATGTTGTTGCCGTTGACCGCGATGAATGGATCGCCTGTTGGCGCCGTCACCACCAAACCGACCGTGAACACGTTCCCCGTCGCCCGGTCGTTCAGCAGCGCCCACTTGAGGATGAAGCTCAGGTCGCCGACCTGGCTGATGTCGCCGGAGCCATCCTGTAGTTGCAGGAACGGCAAACGCAGGCCGAACGAGGCGTTGCCGTCGAAGAACGTCTTCTCGAAGCCGATCACCTCGCGATGCAGGTTCAGCGGCGGCGCAGTGCTCCCCCCGAACGACGTGTTGATGCGGTCGAAGTAGTTATAGTTGAAGAAAATACGATCCGTCGGCCGCGGGCTTTCGTTGTCGGCAATCTTGAAGGCCCCACGCGCGATCACCGGCACGATGGCGGCGACGGTGGCGCCGTTCGGCAAGCGCAGGACTGTCTGGACGCTGGGACCGCCGATGAGATCACCGAACATCGCCGGGTTGAAGCCGCCCGTCTCGGCGCCGCCGGCCGGCGGGGCCTGGGCAAAAGCGTCGGTACTGGGGGGTTGCGCTGCGTCCGGCACCGGCGGCTGGGCGCCTTCGCCTTCTTTCGGAATCGGCGGGATTGGCGTCACCGGCGTGAAAGGTGCCGGTGTCGGGCACATCTGCGGTGGTGCTAGTTGGGCTGGCTGCCAGGTCGGGGCATGTCCCTGTGCGCTCGCTCGCCCGCAACACAAGGCGAGGCAAGCGGTCAGGGTCAACAGAGAGGGAATCCTTCCCATCACGATCTCCTTATCTGGAAACACTTGCCGTTGCGGAGACTGCGGCATACGGGGGAGCCTGAGCGTTTCCCGTCAGGCCGGCAGAAACGCCAACCCCGGCGGTGCTGGCGTATTCAGCAGATCGACAAAACTTGGGGTTCAGGTACAATTACAGATTGTGA
>DASPXY010001059.1:0-4615 GCA_035637055.1 Gemmataceae bacterium
TTGACTCATCTATTCAGTCACTCATATAGTGATATATACCCCCGCCCGAGGAGTGAGCAGGCATGTCTGGCCCGGCGAAAGAATTCCGCCTCTTGATCGACCCATTGCCCCTGACCGGCGAGGCCGCGGTGCGGTCCCCCAAAGCCGACTTGCCCATGTTGTCGGTGCCGGCGGGCGTATCGTACCTGACGGTGGTTTCGGGCGACCTGCCGCGGTTGCAGGACCAACCCATTCCCGACGGTATCGCCTTGGAAGCCGTCGCGAGTCAGGGTCAGGATCACCTGTTGATCGTCACTCCGAGCGGCCACTCCGGGCGCTGTAACGGCCAGCCCTTGCCGCGCCTGGCGCTGCTCACCGTCAAGGATCAACTGCAGTTGGGCGACCACCTCCTACACGTCACGCTGTTCCACCGCCCGCGCCTGGGATCCCCTCCAGCGGACTTTGTCGGCCGCGAATGTCCGGTATGCCGACTCGCCATCACGCCCGAAACACGCATCTTCATCTGCCCATACTGCGACACGCCGCTGCACTGTGAGGGCGAAGACCGCCCGAAAGACGAGCGCCTGGAATGCGTATACCTCGGGTCCGAATGTCCGATGTGCCACCGGGCGCTGGTGCTGCAAGAAGGCTATGCCTACTTTCCGGAGACTACGGGTGTCTGAAGTTGGTTTTTGTGAACTCGAAGGTGAGGCGAGCGCGGTCGCCGCGGTGCTGGCCGAACGACTGCCGCGCTTCGTGGGGTTCCCTGGGGACGCGGTTCCGACGCTCGCCGGGCTCAAGGCTGGGGTGATCGGCAACGGCGCCGTCGGTCGCGACATCGCTGTGCATCTGGCCCGCTTGCAGCCCGCCGCTCTCTGGCTGTGCGACCGTGGGCGCTACAAGGCGGAAAGCCTGCTGACGCAGTCCATCGCCCCGAACGAAGTTGGTTCTCCGAAAGCAACGAGCACAGGGCGGGTGTGCAAGGCGATCAGCCCGCGCACCGCGGTCTTCGTCTGCGACGGGGCGGTGGAGGATTTGCCGACGACGGGTTTCGCGGACGCGGACGTGGTTGCCCTGGCCACCGACAATCTGGCGGCGGAGGTCGAGGTCGGCCAGCGCTGCCTGTGGCTGGGCCGGCCGCTGGTCCAGGCTTCCGTCCACGGCGAAACGCTCGTCGCGCAAGTGCGCTACTTCACGAACCGCGAGGGTGGCGCCTGTCCGGCCTGCGGCTTCAGCGGCGCGGAGTGGGCGCACCTCAATCGCGAGACGAGTTTCAGCTGCGAAGGGGCGACTGCCGACCGCCGCGAGCGCCAAACCACGACGCTGCCGACGATGAGTGTCAGTTTCCTTTGTGGGTTAGCGGCGAACCTGGCGTGCATGCAGATCCTGCGGCATGTCCTCAACCTTGGCATGCCGCTGACGGACAGCCTCGTCGAGTATTGCGGCTACACGCATCGAACGGTGACGGCATCGCTGACGCACAACCCCGAATGCGTGTGCGACCATACGACCTGGGAACGGCGGACGGCACCGGCGGCGCTGCGCGACTGCACGCCGGCGCAACTGGCGGAAAGCGCAGGGCTGCCGCTGGCTGATGTCTCCTTCCAGGTTCACGGCTCGGTGTTCGCGGAGTTGCTGATTTGCAACAAGTGCGGCCGCTCGCAGCCGGGCGGTCGCTTCGTGGCCCCCGGGCAGTCCGCCGGCCCTTGCAGCGATTGCGGCAGCCCGACGCGAGCGGCGCCGTTCTACAGCCATGACCCCGTTCCCGCTGGCCTGTTGCCCGGTGGCGAGCGCTCCCTCGGTCAGTTGGGGGCTGAGAGCGTCGGCTCGGTGATCGTCCGCGGAGCGGGGCGAGCGGTCTGGTTCCGGCACTAGATACTAAGAAGAGAGAGATACTCATGAAACCCAGCATCGCGCGTACGCCGATCCCACCGGATGGGTTGGCGGGCCTGCCAACGGTGGCGCTGCTCGAAGAGAATCAGGGTTTTCTCGACCAGTGCATGACGTCGGCGAACGGCCCGCCCGCCTGGCGCAATCGCAAACGCGCCGAGGCGCGCGACCTGCTTGCGCTGAGCCAGATCTCGACGCGCCTGAGTGTCCAGTATCTCGACCTGCGCGAAGCACTCCGCGCGGTGCTGCTCCTCCGCGTGCCGGTGGCGCGTCTGACCGCTGAGGGCACCGACCTGCACATCGCCCAGCACGCGGTTCTCGGCCTGACGTACATCCACGCGGCCCTGCGCGAGCAACTGCCTGGCTACGCCTTTCTACAGATACTCGCTCCGGATTGTGTCTGGCATGCGAACGTCGCGCCCGATCCGGTGCAGCCACTGTGCCTCGGCGCCCGGTTGCCCGCCGGGATTCGCGTCAAGGAGCTGGTACTGATGGCCTACGGGGCGCTGTCGATGCAGACGGTCATGATCGACGAACGTGATGCCGCCGGCGTGCTCAACCCAATGGCGGCGCATTGGTGGCAGGCGAACATCGACCGCATTCCGCTGTCGCGGGCCGCGTTTCTGAGCGATGCGGACGATTGAAGCATTGGCAAGCGGGGGGCGTAAGCCCCCTGATAACACGCAGAGATCAGGGGGCTTACGCCCCCCGCTCGCCAAGACAAGGAGCGAGGGAAACCCGTGGGTAACACCATTCGCCAGGCCCCGCAGCGCTGGGACGCCGACCTCGTGGCTCTCGGCTTTCGCCCTGAAGAAACCGGGGCGTATCGTCGCAACGGCACTCTCCTCACCCCCGGCAGAGGTTGGGTCGCTGTCGAGGAGAATGGAGAAAACGCTAATGGCGACCCACTAACGGGTCAATTGGGACTGCCGGGCCTGTGGAGGCAGATCCGCAGCGGCGACAGGGTGCGGCACGTCTTTGAACTGCCGGAAAGTGCCCTGGCCGCTCCGCCGGACCCCGAGACCGAATCGGAGAACGAGTCGCCGCTGCGCGCCTGCATCGAGTGGGCAGTGGCGACCGCCACGGGGGGTGTTGCCGATGGTTGGCAACCGCCGCCCTACGCGGAAGTCGAGAGCTGGATTCCCATCGGTCGCCTGACGATGCAGTGCGGACCGCTGCTGCGCCAGGGCGAATTGATCCATGCTCCGGGTCGCCTGGCTCTGCGCTTCCCCATTGTGAGCGCCATCCCCGCCGATTTGCCGGAAGTACGGCGCGAGTGGCTGCACGAATTGCTGGCGGACGCCCAGGATCGCTGGCGCCTGGTGCGCGTCGGCCTGACCGTGGACGAGACGGCGGCGCTGGCCGAGGTGGACCTGACCTGCTGTCCGCACGCGGTCCTGGAAGGTTTGTTCAAAACCAGTCTCGACGCCCTGCGTTGGGTGGTCGAATGGCTGGTCAAGTCTGCGGACTTCCTCGCCGACACGGACGTAACGTGTCGCGCCGTGGAAGTCTGCCGAGTGCGGGCTCTGCCCGCGGAAAGGTTGGTGAGCCATGGATAACCGGCAAGGATCGGTTGTCGCGGCGGTGGCGCCTGGGCCGGCCACGTTCAGTTTCGAGGCCGCCGACGTCACCGGCATGCATCGTGTTGTTGCCATTGACGTGCAGCGCAGTCTGCCGGCCGGCGCCGTTGCGAAGGCGCTGGCGGCGCGGATGGCGCTGCCGGAGAACGTGCCCTGGGCGCTGCGCGACGAGCAGACCAGCGCCTACCTCGATGACGCCAAGCCCATCGGGGAGCAGTTGCAGCTCGGGGCCAAGGTGACCGTCACGCCCAAGACGCACCTCGGTTGAAACGCCCCGCGGGGCGGGCGCCCACCGCCCCTGTGTCGGTTCGGAAAACCCCTCCCCCCAACCCCCTCCCCTGCAAGGAGAGGGGGAGAAGAAGAGACGGCGCTTGGCTTGCTCCCCCTCTCCGTTGCGGGGAGGGGGTTGGGGGGAGGGGTTCCCGCCGCTGGGCGTGTATACTGACGGCATGACTGTCCCTTGGCTCTGGCCGCGCGCCGCCTACATCCACGTGCCTTTCTGTGCCCATCACTGCGGCTACTGCGATTTCGCGGTCGCCGCCGGGCAGGATCACCTCATCGACCGCTATCTCGATGCTCTCGTCGCGGAACTCGCCACACTCGGCCAACCGCAACCGGTCGAAACGCTGTTCCTCGGCGGCGGGACGCCGACCCATCTTAGCCCTGCCCACCTCGAACGCTTGCTCGGCGACATCGTCCGCTGGCTCCCGCCCTTGCCGGGCCACGAATTCTCGGTCGAGGCGAACCCCGCCACCCTCGATGCCGACAAGGTCGCCGTCCTCGCCGACCACGGCGTCAATCGCGTCAGCCTCGGCGCTCAGTCGTTCCAGCCCCACCTGCTCCGCGTCCTCGAACGCGACCACCGCCCCGAGGACGTCCCCGCAGCAGTCGAACGTGTGAAAAAGCGGATCGCGAATCTCTCGATCGATCTCATCTTCGGCGCCCCCAGCCAGACCCCCGAGCAATGGCGTGCGGACCTGGAGACGGCCCTGACACTGGCACCGGAGCATCTGTCAACGTACGGCCTGACCTACGAGAAAGGGACGCGCCTGTG
Organism: Gemmataceae bacterium; assembly: GCA_035637055.1. Taxonomy (GTDB): domain Bacteria; phylum Planctomycetota; class Planctomycetia; order Gemmatales; family Gemmataceae; genus DASPXY01. The sequence continues at coordinate 4,504 of DASPXY010001059.1, forward strand.
GAAGCAACGCCGTGAGGGCGTCATCGCGGCGCTCGACGAGGAGGCAGAGTTGACCCTGTACATGCTGGCGATGGATGTGCTGGAGGGTGCCGGCTTCGAGCACTACGAGATT
>DASPXY010001060.1:0-6997 GCA_035637055.1 Gemmataceae bacterium
TGAGGTGGCAGCCGCCGAGAAGTTGCCGCTGCTCGATACGCACAGGCGCTTTGCAACCGAACTCAAACACGACCCGAATATGCTCACCTATCGACGGGTGAAGCTGGACAAGATCCCGACGAAGTATCACGCCCTGATCCCAGCCGAGTCCGTGAAGGGCGGTGACGTGGTTGTGCTGGACAACCGCCTCGATGCCCACTTGCGGAACGTGCCCGGCTGGTTTGGCGACCGCCACCCCAATCTCGCCGGCTACCACGTCATCGGCGACGAGGCGGCTCGTTTCCTGACCCCACGGATTCGGGAGTGGCTCAAGGCCTCCACCGGCCAGGGGAAACCAGCAGCGGGTAAGCAGGAGGGCGCGGCGCACTGGAAGACACTGTTCGATGGCAAGTCGCTGGAGGGTTGGAAAGCGACGGACTTCGTCGGGGCGGGCAAGGTCCACGTCAAGGAGGGGGCGGTGGTGTTGGAGAAAGGGGACCGGATGACCGGCGTCACCTACGCGCGCAAAGACTTCCCCAAGGTGGACTACGAGGTGGCGCTGGAGGGCAAGAAGCTGGCTGGCAACGACTTTTTCTGCACGATGACCTTCCCGGTCGGCGACTCCTTCTGCTCGCTGGTGGTCGGCGGTTGGGGCGGGCGGGTGGTCGGCATCTCCAGCATCAATGGGGCCGATGCGTCCGAGAATGAGACCAATCGGGAGAAGGAGTTCAAGCAAGGCCAGTGGTATCGCATCCGCCTCCGCGTCACCGCCAAGCGGATCGAGGCGTGGATCGACGGCGACCAACTGGTCAACCTGAACACCGACGGGCTGAAGCTCTCCACGCGGATTGAGTGCGTGCCGTGCCAGCCATTCGGCTTCGCCACCTGGGACACGGTGGGAGCGATCCGGGATGTGCGCGTCCGTTTGCTCACTGCGGCCGAGAAGCGGGACAGCGCTCGCTGAGCCACTGACAAGCGTTTCATCTCCATGGCGAAGGCAGAAGCCCCGCGACGTGTCGCGCTTGGGGAACTCCGCGCTGCGGAAGGGAGTGGACTGCAGTTGCCGAGCGAGCGGCACAGACATTCTGTACCGCCACTGCGGTAGCGCACGCGCACGTGACGAGGGGAGAAAGCGGCGGGAATCTTGTTGCATCGCTTCCCGTGGCTGGCCACAATGCACACAGCCTTCCCCGGCCGCACGCCCAGGCCGCGTCACGCTTTCGTCGAGCTAACGCATGAGTAGGCCCCTCGTCTACCATCTGCCTCTCGCCCTCCTGACGGCTGTGCTGTTCACCGCGGTTCCGCCAGGTTCCGCGGCGCCGCAGCGCGACGGCCCGCCAGTGGTTTCCGTCCTCGCCGGCCTGCGCGGCTTCTTCGAGAAGACCGCAGAAGCCGACGGCTCCTTCCGGCCCGGCATCGACCCCGCTTACAAGGGCATGGCCGACACCGCCTACAGCGACCTCGCAGCGCCGACCTACGCCGTCGTCCTGCACCGCACTTTCGGCTGGAAACTGCCTCACGAGGCGAAGACGCTCCAGTTCTTCCTGGGCCGACAGAAACAGGACGGAGCATTCATCAACGTCGCCGGAACGGTCGATCCGCGCTCCGCCCAGGCCCGCCTCTACAACACGACGCAAGGGCTGGTCGCTCTGCGCGCCCTCGGCGCCAAACCGAAGTACGACTCGCGGCCCGTCCTGGAGGCAATCGTCAAGGGCGATTACAAGTCGCTGCCGCCTTACACGACGAGCTTTTTCCCGCTCGCCTACCTGGCATCCGGCAATCCCTACCCCCAGGAGATTGACCAGAAAATCCGCTCGCTGCTGGTGCAGGCCGAGGACGGCTACATGCTCAACCACGTCGCAGCGACGTATCACCTGGTACACTACTACCGACTGCTGGGCGAGCCGACGCCGAAGGCGGAGGCAATCGTGCGGCGCGTTCTGCGCGACCAGAAACCCGACGGGAGTTGGCTGATCAATCCGCCGTCGCGCGACCGGCACGCGGGGTTCGACGCGGTCTTCGTGCTGCGGCATCTGGGCGGCGATCGGCCGGAGGTCAAGAAGGCCATCGCCCGCGCCGCCGCGTGGGTCTTGACCTGCCGCAACGCCGACGGCGGCTTCGGCCACTACCCGGGGAGCCCATCGGATGCCGACGCGGTCTATTTCCACGTCGCCACGCTGGTAATGGCCGGCGTGCTGCCGCCAGCGCGGCAGGTGCGCGACCCGCACCTCCTCGGTTGGGGGCACCTGTTCCCGCCGCCTTGACGTTCAATGCCCGCTTGCGGTTTAGCGGAGTGCTAACCCGCAAGCGGGAAGACAAAGGACAGCGCAGATGAATGCACTCGTTCTGATCTACGGAGTGGTCAGCAGTCTGGGCCTCGCGGACCCACAGGGAGCGCGGGAGAGCAAAACCGCCCCTGCCCAGGTGGCTGCCCTCATTGCCCAGCTGGACAGCAAGAGCTACGCTGAGCGTGAAGCGGCGAGCCGGACGCTCACCGGCCTGGGGCCGCAGGCTCTGGCCGCGCTGCGCCAGGCGCAGCACAGCGACAGTGCCGAGGTACGCCGCCGGGCCGGGAAACTCGTGCAGGTGATCGAGCGGCGCCTGGAAGCGGCTCGGCTGCTCACGCCGACGCGGCTGCGGCTGGTCTACAAGGACACGCCCATTCACGAAGCCGTCGCCGATCTGGCGAAGCGCACCGGGCTGTCGCTTCGCCTGGAGGGCGACCTGACGAAACTCGCTGCCCGCAAGATCACCCTCGACACCGGCGAAGTCCCCTTCTGGGATGCCTTTTTTCTCTTTTGCCGCCGCGCCGGCCTGAACGAAACGACGGCCGCGGCGAACCGGCCAGCGCCGCGCGGCGGCGGCATCTCGGGCTCAATCGTCGTGGGGGGCGGCGTGCAGCCCGCGGCGCGCGACATCATGAAACCGCGAGCGCCCGAGAAACCGCTGCAGCTGGTTCTCACCGACGGCGAGCCGCTCGCACCGACGCACCTGGGCGGCTCGGTGCGCTTCCGTGCCCTGTCGGCCGATCCCGCCCTGATGCCCGCGAGGAAACCCGGCGACCGAATGATCGAACTGGAGGCCACCGCCGAGCCGTCGCTGCGCTGGCGGCAGGTCTTCGGCGTCACCTTCGAGAAAGTGGTGGACGATCAGGGGCAGGTACGCAAGGGCGAGCTGATGCCTCCGGCACCCAAAGCGCCCGCGGTTCAGCGCGGTGTCATCATCATCAACGGCCAGGTGATCGACCCGGAAGACGACACCCCCACGGGCGAGGCACGCCACATCCCGCTACGGTTCGAGGCGGCCCCGAAGCCTGCGCGCTTCCTGAAGGAGGTCAAGGGGACCGTGACGGCGCTGGTTCAGTCGGCACCCGCAGACCTGGTCACCGTTCCTGATGTCCTCAAGGCGGCAGGCAAGCGTTTCGAGGGGCCACAGGGCACCTCAGTCCTCGTCGCCGACGTCACGCGCCAGGACAACGGGACGGTGCGCATGCGCGTAGACGTCGCGGCGATGCCCGAGAAACTGTCCGATGGTTCGGCATCCACGGTGTTCAACCAGACCATCATCATCAACGGTAGACGGCTCGGCGAGAAAGAAGAGACGTTGAGTGCTCAGAACTTCGTCTTGCTCGATGCGAAGGGCAAGCCGTTCCGCGTGGCGGCTGCCGCCAACACGAACAAGCGTCAGGGTGCGGTGCAGCAATACGAACTGACGTACCTGCCCGCCGAGGGGCAAGGGCCGCCGATGTGGTTTGTGTACCGTGATCGCCGCAGTGCGATCATCGAGGTGCCGTTCAGCCTGAAGGATGTGCCGCTACCCTAATGGCTCCGGAGGGACTCGAACCCTCAGGCCCTTACGGGCAGAGGCTCCTAAAACCTCCGCGTATACCAGTTCCGCCACGGAGCCGACGAGGGAATTGTAGCACTGGGTAGTGGTCCGTGGATAGTGATGAGTGGTGAGAGCAGAAGCCCACGGGTCGCAACCCGTGGGCTTGGCCCTTACTAGCCTCTTTCAAGATCCCCGAAGGAGTATTCCATGTCCAGCAACCGTCGCGCTTTCCTCCAGGCTGCCGGGCTGTCCGGCCTCGCGATCGCCGGTCTGACGAGCCAGCAAGCCCAGGCTCGCCCGCAGGACAAACCGCCGGCCGGCAAGCCCACACAGTTTCAGATCGCGTGCATGACGCTGCCGTACGGCGCGTTTTCGCTGCGGCGTGCCCTGGAGGGCCTCCGCGGCGCCGGCTATCGTTACGTCGCCTGGGGCACGAGCCACACGGAAGACGGCGGCAAGCGCGTGCCCGTCCTCGCCAGCGACGCCCCCCCCGCCCGCGCCCGAGAACTGGCGGCGCGCTGCCGTGACATGGGCCTGGAACCGGTCATGATGTTCTCTGGCTCCTCGCCCGACGCGAAGAACGGCGTGGAGGCGATGCGCGTCCGCATCGAGCAAGCTGCCGCGGCGAAAATCCCGCAGGTGCTGACCTTCGGCGGCACCCGTGGCGGCGACCACAAACTCTGGGTCGAGCGTTGCCGCCAGATCGGCCCGATCGCTCGCAACAACGGCGTGCTCGTCGTGATCAAGCAACACGGCGGCCCCACCGGCACCGGGGCGGCGTGCGCGCGGATCACGCGCGAGGTGAACGATGATGGCATCCGCGTCAACTTCGACTCGGGCAACGTGATGGACTATAACCGCGTCAGCCCCGCCGAGGTGATCAAGGATCTGGTGGCGTGTGCCGATCAGGTGCGCAGTTTCTGCATCAAGGACCACCGCGATTTTCCGCCGCCGCACGGCGATTGCGGCCCCGGCCTGGGCGAGATCGACCATTACCGCTTGCTGCACCCGGTCGCCTTCACCGGCCGCGTCATGCCGCTTTGCTGCGAGAACATCTTCGCTCCGCGCGTGCCGCGGCCGACGAAGCCTGACGGCATCGATGCCCTGGCGCGGCGGGCGCGCGAGTTTTTGGACCTGGTGATTCAGGGAATTCAGAGGCAGAAGACCGGATAAAGGGGAACCACAAAGTACACAAAGCAACACAAAGAAGAAAAAACAACAAAAAGACGGACACTAGATCGTATCCACTCCTGTTTCTCTCTTTTTTCTTCTTTGTGTTGCTTTGTGGTTCCCTTTTTTTTCACTCCTGCAGCCGGAACAGTTTTCGCAGCGCCTCCAGCAAGGTGTGCCGCCCTCCCTCGTGCGGTTCCTCCGCCAGTGCCGAGATCGGGCCGTGCAGGAAGCGATTCTGCAGCAGCCGAAACGCCCCCTCGATATCAGCCCGGTCCTCGTCCGCCAACCGGCCGTTCAACCGCCCCAGCAGTTGGCTCACGATCGCCTGCCGCTTCGTCTCGAAGTCCTGCGTCAGCTGCGCAATGATCGGCCCGTTGCGCCGCCGCGTCCATTCGCTCAGGAATCGCCGCTGCTCCTGCTCGATGATCGCCTCCGCCGGGGCGACGTGCTTCAGGCGGTCGCGCAAGGTCTGCTCGCGGATCCTTTTGAGGTCGTCAATGTTGAACAGACAGGTGCGGTCGCCGTCGTGGATGCGCGGGTCGAAGTCGCGCGGCACCGCGATGTCCAGGATCACCAGCGGACCGCCTGTGCGGTGCGGCAGGATCTTGTTGTAACGCTCCAGGCTTACAATCGGCTCCGGCGCCCCTGTCGTGCTGAGGACGATGTCGGCCTTCGCCAGCACTTCATCAAGTTGGTCCCAGCCAACCGCCACGCCGCCACAGCCCCGGGCGACCGCCTCCGCCTTCTCCGGGCTGCGGTTGGCGACCACGATGCGCCGCGGCTTGAGCTGACGCAGGTGCTTGAGCGTCAACTCCCCCATCTTGCCGGCGCCGATCACTAGCACAGTCTTGTCATCGAAACGCTCGAAGACTTGACGGACATAATCGACCGCGGCACTCGAAACCGAGACACGGCCACGAGCGATGCCCGTCTCGGTGCGGACACGCTTGGCGGCCCGCTGGGCATGCTGGAACAGGGGATTGAGAATCGCGCCCGCGGCTTCCTGAGCCTGCGCCTGCTCGTAGGCCCGCTTGACCTGCCCGGCGATCTGCCCCTCGCCGATGAGCATGCTGTCGAGGCTCGCCGTCACGCGGAACAGGTGCCGCACCGCGTCGGTGCCCTGATGGTAATACAGGTGTGGGCGCACCGCGGTCACGGGCAACTTGTGAAACTCCGCCAGGAACTCCGCAATCAAGTCAACGTCGGGAGCGACCTGCGCGTCGGTACGGGCGAGGTACAACTCGACACGGTTGCAGGTGCTGAGAATGACCGCCTCGCAGCCGTAGCGCGCTCCCAGTTCTTCGAGGGCGGCCGGCAACTTGTCGGGGCCGAACGCGAGCTGTTCGCGCACCTCGACCGGCGTTTTGTGGTAGTTGCAGCCGACCGCGAGCAGGAGCATCATCGCACACCTCCCGCCGCGAACGGATGGACGGCGATGAGCGATAACAGCATCAGGGCGAAGGCGAAGATCGTCAGCAAGGCGACCTGCCGCCCGCGCGCATGCACGCGATAGCGCAGGTACAGCAGGACAGCGAAGACGACCCACAGCCCACCAACACTGACGATCCGCGCCCAGCCGCCGCCGCGTTCGCCACCGTGCAGCAATAGCACGACTCCGAGCAACAGCCCCGCGGTCAACAGCGGAAAGGCGACGAGCAGGGCGCGCCGGTTCATCATCTCCAGTCGTTCGAGGCTGAGCAGCTTGACGCCGCGCCTGGGGGCAGTCTTGACGCGCAGCCGATGGACCTGAACCAGGTACATGACGCTGGCCACGAAGCCGACGCAGACCCCGATGGCAGCCAGCAGCACCAGAATGCCGTGGACGGCTGGCCAGAAGTGTCTGCCCTGCAGTGAGAACAATTCCCACGACACCTCGGCCGGACGCGGCCCGGTCGGGTGAAAGAGTTCCGCGAGCAGCACGAGGCCGAGGATGAGTGGCAGCACGAACAGGCCCCAGGCGACGCGGCGGTGATGCAGCGAACCGTAGAGATAGAAGACCGCCAGCACCCAGGCCAGC
>DASPXY010001061.1:0-2769 GCA_035637055.1 Gemmataceae bacterium
AGCTGGCACGGCAACCGCTCAAGGGCGCCCGGACCGAATGGAAGTTGCCCGAAAACCTGCCCGTCACGCCCGGCGCCCAGCTCGCCCTTGTCGTGAGCGACGACGGCGAAGGCGGCGTCACGCGCGTCAACGAAACGCTCCAATTAGTCTCTTCTTTGTTCATTACCCATCTGACCACGGATCGGCCGCTCTACCGCCCGGGCGAAGTGGTGCGTTTCCGCTCGCTCACCCTGGAGCGCTTCAGCCTCAAGCCGGGCAAGGAAGATTTTCAGCTACGCTATCGCATCACCGACCCCCGCAGCGGCGAGGTGTTCAAACTCGACGGCGTCAGTCGCGTCGGCGCCACCCCGGCGAGCCCCGACCGTAAGGTCGGGGGTGGCGAGATCGTCGGCCCCGACGGCAAGGCGATCCGCGGCATCGGCGCCGGCGAGTGGCGCATCCCGCCCGAGGCTGCCGGCGGCGAGTACATCCTGACCGTCAGCGAGGCCCACAACCGCTTCCCGCCCGAGCGCCGCAAGTTCCTCGTCAACCAGTATCAGGCCCCGCGGTTGAACAAGGAACTCGACTTCACGCGCCGGTCTTATGGCCCCGGCGATGTGGTCGAGGTGAATTGCAAAGTGGCGCGCGTCGAAGGCGGCCTGCCTGGAAACGAGCCGGTCATTGCCACGGCTCAGGTGGACGGCCAGCCCTGTGTCGTGCTGGACGATGGCGCCCTGCGTTTGAACCAGGGCGCGGTCACCGTTCGCTTCAAGCTCCCGGCGCAGATCGAACGCGGCGACGGCAGTGTGTCGATCCAGTTCAAGGACGGCGGCACGCACGAAACGCTGGTTCGGCCCATTCCGATCGTGCTCAAGAAACTGTTCGTCGAGTTCTTCCCCGAGGGCGGCTACCTGATCGCCGGTGTGCCCAACCGTGTCTACTTTACCGCTCGCACAACTCTTGGAAAACCGGCCGAGTTGCAAGGGCGGCTCGTCGGCCCGGACGGCAAGGAAGTCATCGCGGTACGAACGCTCAATGACGACAAGGAGGCCGGAGTCAACCAGGGCATGGGCGTCTTCGAGTTCACGCCGCAGGCCGGCAAGGTCTACGACCTGAAGATCGACAGCCCCATCGGCATCGAGAGCCGGCACCAACTCCGCGACGTGAACGACAGCGGCGTCGCCCTGGCCATCCCCGACGGCGTGTTCACGAAGGATCTCGACGTGGTGCTGCACAGCGCCGGTGCGACGCGCAAGCTGCTCGTCGGCGCTTACTGCCGCGGCCGGTTGCTGGCCCAGAGCAGTGTCACCGCCAAGGATCGCGAGCTGATCAAGGTGAAGTTGACCCCGGCGGCGGGCGTCGGCGGCGTCTACCGCGTGACGGTCTTTGAGGAGGTGGCAGGGTCAGGAGACCCTGCCACAACCAGGTTGCAGGCCAGGGCCGAGCGGCTCGTCTATCGGCAGCCGGTCGAACGCCTCAACCTCAATGTCCAGGCCGGCAAGGAAAGCTATGCCCCTGGCGAGCAGGGAACTGTCGCGATCAAGGCGACCGACGAGAACGGCCAGCCGGCGCCGTTCATCGCGCTGGTGTCCGTCGTCGATCTGAGCGTGCTGAAGCTGGCCGACGAGAAGACCGCTCGCAGCATGCCGACGCACTTCTTCCTGACGACCGAGGTGCGGCAGCCGGAGGATCTGGAGTACGCCGATTTCCTGGTTGGCCCGCACCCGAAGGCCACGGCGGCGCTCGACCTGCTCCTCGGGACGCAGGGCTGGCGCCGCTTCGCCGAGCAAAAGAAGCCCGGCGACCTGCGCGAGGAGAAGCAAAACGCTGAGCGTTTGCTGGTCGCTACCGGCCAGACCGCTCCCGAGGAGCGGAATCTGGCGCAATTGCAGCTCCGCAAAGTCGATCATGATTTCGCCCCGCAGTGGGTCGAGAAGCAGACGACGCTCGCCACGCGCGAGGCGCAGGCCGAAGAGGCCGCGAAGCAGGCCAGCCGCGAACAGGCCGAGGCGCAGCAGCGTGCGGCCCAGGCCGCCCAGGCGGCGGAGTTCGCCACGACGCGGCTCAAGGAGCACAACCAGCGACTGCTAAACTATGCCCTGATCGGCCTGGCAGTAGTGCTGCTGGGCGTGGGCGTGTGGGGCCTTGTGGTCGGCATGATCCGGATGTCGAACAATCACCCGCGGGCAGTGCCGTCGTTCGTGACGGGCATTTGCTCGCTGTCGGTGCTGTTCCTCGTCGGGCTGGGGGTTGGGGTGTACTTCCTCGCGAACCAGCCCCGCGTGGGGCAGATGGAGATGGCGGGCGCGCGCATGCAGGCAGGTGGCGGGGGAATGGCTGGCATGCCGTTTGGGAATGCTCCGCCGCAGCCGATGGCCATGCCGGACATGGGGATGGATGTCCCCAAGGAGGCGGCCAAGGAAAAAATGGCCTTCGACCCGTTCATGCAGGTTCCAATGCCGGCCCGTGAGGATAAGAAAAAGGACGATCGCGGGGCGGAGCAGGCACCACGCGAGAGGCCGGAAGTTGTACTCCTGAACGACGACTTCAAGTTCGGGAACAAGAAAGACAAGGAAGCCCTGGGAGACGAGGCGTTGGTCAAGCCTGGCAAAGACCTTGCCCCCTTCGTCGCCAAGCGCCGGCCCAGACCGCCGATGGAACAGCCGCCAGGAATGCCCGGCATGCCCCTGGGTGGCGAGGGCAAGCGGGCCGACTGGGATGATGCCGAAGGGCTTCCCGGGGGTCAGGGCCCCGGCCAGTGGCGAGCGGTGGAGGAACGGCGACTGCGGA
>DASPXY010001062.1:0-3937 GCA_035637055.1 Gemmataceae bacterium
CGGCTCCCGCCGTCAAGGAGCTTGCAGTCGGCGAGGAACTGCAAACGAAGGCCGGCGAGCGTCGTCGTGTACGCTTGCCCGACGGCTCGATCCTGTACGTCAATGCCGCCACCCGCGCCACTCTGGAGACCCCGCGACGCCTCAGCGTCGCCGCCGGTGAGGTCTACGTCGAGGCGGCCGCGCGCGCGCCAGATGCTCTGCTCGTGGTCCGCACGCCGAACCGCGAGGTCACCGCCCAGCGGGCGCACTTCGCCGTCCGCGTGGAGAAAGCCGAGACGAGCGTCACGGTCACGCGCGGCCAGGCCCGCGTCAGTGGCCTCGATCGTCCGCTGCAGGCAGGCCAGCAGCTCGCCCGCGCTGATGCCAAGCCGAGTGCCGCCCCGCGCGCCTCGCATGCACTGGATTGGACCCGTGAACTGCTGATCGCCGCTGAGTCTCCTTTGGTGCCCGCCAGCAAACACGCAGGCGGAGCCCTGATCGCGCGCGACCCCGACGGCCAGGAGGCGAAGATCAGCCTGCGCAAGTTCCATGTTGACGTGCATATCGAGGACGGTTTCGCCCGCACCACCATCGATCAAACCTATTTCAACTCCTCTCCGTGGCAATTGGAAGGGACGTTCTACTTTCCGCTGCCGCCCGACGCCTCCCTCTCGCGCCTGGCGATGTACGTGGAAGGGGAGGACGGTCTGTGTCAACTGATGGAAGGAGGCATGGCCGAGGCAGGGCACGCCCGTCAGGTCTACGAGACGATTCGCTATGCCAATCGTGATCCTGCGTTGTTAGAGTGGCTGGACGGCAGCACGTTCAAGATGCGTGTCTTCCCGCTCGAAGGCCGCAAGGAGAAACGGTTGCTCCTCTCCTACACGCAACGCCTTTCGACCCTCTACGACCGCACCGACTATCGTTTCCCCGCTGGCCACAACTTGCAGAGTGTCGATTCGTGGTCCTTCCAGGCCCGCGTCAAGGGCGGTGCCGATCTCGCCTGGCAAAGCCCGTCCCACACCCTCACCGCCTCCAAGGACGGCACCGACCTGCTCCTGAACGCCTCCGCACAGAAGGCGCGTGTGGACCGTGACGTGGTGCTGTCACTGAATGACAGTCGGCAGGCGGCTCGTGAGGGAATCGCCCGGTTCTCCACGGCAGAACAGGAGCAGGGGCGTTACCTCATGCTGCGTTATCGGCCGACACTTACCGCCGAGGCACGACCACAACGGCGTGACTGGGTGTTTCTGTGCGAGACCTCGGGCGACCGTGACCCGTTGTTAGCGCGTGTGCAGATCGATATTATCCGCCATCTGCTGAGCAAGGCCGAACCGGACGACACCTTCAACGTCCTCGCCGCGGGCACGCGCACGCGCCCCTTTGCCAAGGCAGCCCAGAAGGTAACTCCGGAGAACATGCAGGCCGCTCTCACCTTTTTGGAAAATGCTCATCTCGTCGGGGCGCTGGATCTGGGCCGTGCGTTGACCGAAGCGGCGGCGCTACTCAAGGATTCCACAAATCCGTGTCTGGTGCATGTGGGCAGCGGCATCGCCGCGATGGGCGAACGCCGCCAGGATGTCCTCGTCAGCCGCATTCCGCAAGGAGCGCAGTATGTCGGGGTGGGTGTCGGCCGGCGCTGGAACCGTGCCTTGATGAAGGCCGCAGCGGAGGCGCGCGATGGCCTGTTCGCCCAGGTCAATCCCGATGAGCCGATCACCTGGCGAGCGTTCGAGCTGTCCGCGACGCTCAACACCCCGCGGCTGCAGAACGTGACTGTCGAAGACGACACGGGCAAAGCCTTCCTCTGCTACACGACCGCCCTGGCCCAAGGGGAGGAGTTGGCCGCCCTGACCCGAGTTGGTTCCGACGCAGCCCTACCGAAGAAGGTGGTGGTGCGTGGCCGGCTCGGCGGCAGAGCTTTCGAGCAGGTGCTGGCGGTGCGCGATCCGTCGCCGCGCGCCGATTACCTGCCGCGCGAGTGGGCGAAGTTGGAGATCGAACGGTTACTCACCGAGGATGCGCGAAAGCATCGCGAGCGGATCGTGGAGTTGAGCAAGGCGATGTATGTGATGACGCCCTTTACCTCCCTCCTCGTTCTGGAGAATGAAGACCTTTATACTCAATATAAAGTCGATCGCGGTCGCAAGGATCACTGGGCCTTGTACAAAGTCCCGGCGAAGATTCCCGCGGTCTACGAGCCCGACCCCGAGCAGCCTGATCCCAAACTCCTCAAATCGGGCCAGAAACTCCCCGCCAAGCAAGTGCTGCAGACCATCGTCACGCGCCAGCGCCCCGGTTTCCTGACCGAGAGCCGCGTCGCAGGGAGCGATCGAGGCAACCAGCTGCCCGAGGTGCAACGAATAATGGGCGCGATCGAACTCGGCGATGATGTCGTGAATTTGTCGAGCCCGGTGCGCTTCCCTGCCCCCACCCCCGAGGCGAGAAATGAGTTCGGGGCGCCGATCCTGTCGAAAGTGCCGTACGCGAACAGGATGTTTGCCAACCAGAGTTTCCAGCGGGAGGATCTCCTCCGGCAATTACGGGAAGAGGAGGAAGAGGGGCGGCCGCGAGGAAAGGTTTCCAAGTCTGATCCAACCACGCGCAGAATGGGGTTGAACGATGCAGAGCCGATGAAAGCGGGAGAAATTCTCATTGCGGGCGAGTCTCTGGTTCGCGAGCGGGCGCTGGGGTTGATGAAGCCTGGCAGGGCGGGTGGCGTTGTATATGCTCTCGGCCGCCCGCCAACAGAGACACCCCCGATGGTACGATTCCTTGCACCCGAGGGCGTCGATGGTCTGGTTAGTACGCTTGTCGGCGGTTCGCGCCGAATGCCATCGCTCCTCCACGAACGGCCCACGTTCCGCGACGACCCCCGCCACTTTTTTGACTTGATCGCCTACGCGCCCGGCATGGACACGCATGAGGCCGATGTCCTGGCCGTGCTGGAAGCGGAGGCCCTGCCTCATCCCGCGAGCCGTCCCGGCAAGATCGACGCCGCCGCCCGCGCTCTGCTCGACCGAGCCCGCGTCAAGGGCTGGCGTACCCTCAAGGTCGAGGAGACCGACCAAACGCCTTACACGATCGCCTTCGATGGAAAGGGCCGCTATGCCTACGAGCGCGAGCTGCCGCTGGGGCTGCGCGAGCGCGTCGTCTGCGACGGGCAGACGCTGTTCCATCTCTATCCCCAGCTGAGCGTCGGCGCCCGCCGCAGCGTCAGCCGTTTCCACCGCGCCGACCTCTTCGATGCGATTCCCCAGGCCATCCCGCCCGCCGAGGATCTCGCGCGCGGCGCCGACCTCAAGGCCGTTGGCGAGCGCACCGTCGCCGTCATCCCGCACGGCGCCGACACCGCCAAGACCGCTGACGGCAAGCCAGCGACTTATGCCCGCGTCCATCTCGTCTTTGGCGTCGATGGCCGCCTCACTGAACGCCAGATTGTCCGCATGCCCAAGGGCGAAACGCTCTACCGCGAGCAGTGCGCCAGCGATGGGAGCCTCCGTGTCCTCGACGCAAAGGGCAAGGAACTGCTCACCCGCAAGGGCACCCTCGCCCCGGCCCAGGCGCCCAACCTGAACCCGGAGACGAAGGATCTCGTCGTGCTGCCGCTGCCCTATCGCACGCGCGAGCATGTCCGCCGGACTCTCAAGATCGAGAAGCAACGTAATCAGGAGCTGCGTTTCGCCGACGCCCTGCACCTGCTCGCCGCCGACCTCGGCCAGAACAACGCCGGCGAGGCGCTCGCCCTCTTCCGGCAGGCGCTACACAGCCGCGACCAACGGCAACTTGGGTTATATGTCCTCCTCGCGGCGTGTGGCGTAAATCTCGATGCCCAGAATGCCGATGTGCTGGCGGAGCATCTGGACGCGCCGGTGGCTCAGTACCTGGCACTGCACAGCAGCCCGGTGCTGCGCAAGCACGCCAGCCAGTGGGCCGTCGCCAGCGCCAACTGGGGCGA
>DASPXY010001063.1:0-10689 GCA_035637055.1 Gemmataceae bacterium
CCTGGGCCAGGCCCTCAGCGTGTCGGGGGTGACGCCGACGAGCTGGGCGGTAGGAGCGGTCTTGAGGAGTTTGCGGACGGAAGGGACAACAGGATTCTCTGGCATACTTTGCCCCAGAAGAAAAAGGTTGCCTGGGGTGTATGCGCATTGTATATCTAGACATACTGAGCGCACCCCAGGTGTGCTTGGTTTCAGGGTCCGGCTCGCCATTCCCGACCAAAGGCACGGCGGCCGGCCCTGCCGAAAAACAGCATGGGGGTGAGCGGTCTGCTGACCGCACGCCCCCGTTTGCCGTCATCCAAGTCTACCACGACGAGATGGAACCGGGCAAATTGCCCCGATCCAAATTGCCCCCATTGCGGGCACGACCCTGCCGCATCTGCCCGCCGCACCACCTTTCCCGAACAGTCCCTCTGTGAGGCTAGCTCAACGCAATATCATCCGTCAGAACTGCCAGGTCGAGGGCCTGTAGCGCCGCTTCGAGGCGCTCGGCAGGAGTGCGATTCCGCAGGTCGAGGCCCTCGTTGTCGGCGACGGCCGAGGCGAGTGACCTCGCCCACCAGCCGCCCTTGCGACCGTTGCCGGGGGCGGAATGCAGGATGAGCACGGAACGGCGCCCGCCCCCCTGAAAATCCAGTTGCACCGCTGCCGCTCGGAAGGATGGCCGCGTCGCGGACGGAACAACAAGGACGGTGATTCCCTCTGTGATTCGACGCAGGATCATCCGCAGCCGCAGACGTGCCGCCTCCGGGTCTGTCGCCACCTCGAGCGCCTCCGCTAGTGAGTGCACGGCTCCCCAACTTTCTGAGAGCGGCGAGGCGTTTGCCTGCTGTAGTTGGCTCAGTTTTCGGCCCAGTTCCGCCAGGCGATCTTCCCTGGCGCGAAGCCGCCGGTACAGGGTTGGGCTTTCGCCATTCCGGTCGAGTTCCGCCTCGATCGCGGCGATGGCTTCCTCCGTTGCCGTGATCTCTCCCGAGACGGCCGCAGTCTCGTCCACGGCAGGAGATTGACCGAGAATCTCCGCAGGGTTGATCTCCCGTAGCAGTTGCAGCAGGGCGGACTCAAAGCACGCGAACGGGAACGTGCGGCAGGGTGACAGGCCGTCGCGGGATCCCTGATTCTTCAGGATTAGCTGGCCGCGGCTGGAGCGGGCGAGGATGTAGCTGGTGCCGTCGTGGGCGCAGCGGAGCAACCCCGCGAAGACGTTCGGCGTCTTGCCGAGCCGCCCGCGGATGTTCCGCCTGGCGTTTGCTCCGTCGCGGGCGGCGTGGAATTGCTGCTCGGTCACCACGGCAGGGAAGTAGTTGGGAATGGGCGATCCCTCCTTGTCTCGCCCCCGACACCGGGGTTGATACTCGCCAATTGCTCGCCGGTCAGCGAGGATCTTGCCGATGTAGCTGCCCACCCAATGCCCTGACTTGCCGAACGCAGGCACGTTCTCCCTCTGCAGCCGCTTGGCGATGCTTTCGATCCCCAGTCCTTCACACGCCAGGTCGAAGATGCGGCGAACGGTCGCGGCCGGAGCCCCGCGGAGATGCAGCTTGCCGTCACGCTCCTCAATCCACGCGGGGAGCCGTCGCGTGAGGGGCGTGCTCTTTTTCCTGGCCGCAGCGCGCTTGGCTTTCCAGGTCGCCGTGGCCCGCATGCTTTTGGCCTTGGACTCCGAGTTGCCTCGCATCAACTCCAGCGCCGCTTCGAAGAAGTCGCCGATGTCGTCGCTGTCGGCACGGAGCAGTTTGCCACGGTCGAGCCGGCCGATATGGATGCCGCACTGCCGCAGTTCATTGACGAGGCCAATAGCTGCCCACACGTTCTGCCTACTCAGGCGGTCCCAATTCTCGATGAGCAGGCAATCGCCGGGGGGAATTAACCTGCGTGTGGCGTCAGCGAGAAACTTGCCGAGCGCATGCGTGGGGGTGAGGTGCCGACCCTTGAAGGCGCTGACGCCGTCGTCGATCAGGATGGTTTTGCTGGCGATGAAACCATGTTCGCGGCAGAATGATTCGACGTCAGCAGAGGTCTGTCGCTCGATGCCGCGGCCCTTGCGCTGCTCCGCTGAGGAAATCCTGGCGTAGAGGTGCAGGGTCGGCTTGCGAGTGGAATGACTGGCGGGCATGGCAGGGAACCTCCTGTGCTGGGTTGGTTGCCCTGTCACTGTATCACAGGTTTGCCCTTTTGTCTACATCAACACGACGTTGTCGATGCCCTCCTGCACGAAGACATTGTAGATCTCCGGGCCGCTGTCGCTGATGCCGTCGTAGCCGATGATGTCCAGCCCCTCGTGCTGCCGGTTGTATTTCCGCACGCGCGGGCCCTCGACCGGATCGTCGCAGGAGCACTTCGAGGTATCGACCGGCATCGGCGCCTCGCGTTTCGGGTCGAGGTTGCACCAGCCAGTGATCGGGAAGGGCGGCTTGGCGGCCTTCGCTTGCTGCATCCGCTTGCGGTAGGGCGTCCCGGTGTAGACGTCCATCGTACCGCTCGGGGCGTGGATAATCATGATCCCGTGAGTACGCGCGGCCGTGACCACCTCATTCATCCTCGGCACCATCACCTTGACGCGCTGGGCGGCGCTCTTGCAATAATGGTCATCCCACATATCGCAAATAATGATCGCCGTCCGGGCGGCGTCCCATTCCACGGCGCGCTCGATGACCTTGACTTGACCGCTGCCGGGCGGCGCTTCGCGTCGTTCCTGCAAGCGCAGGCTCAATTTGCCGGCGACCTTCGGCCGGTTGGCGAGCGGTTGATCGCCGGGTTGCGCGGTCGCCGCAATGGCAACGCCGACGGCGAACAACGTCATTGTCAGGCAAAGCAGGCGTTTCATCTTACCTCCTGGGGATGATCATCGGGGGATTGCGCTGATACCACCAGCGGTAGGTGGTGGAGGGCCGTGGCAGGGTAATGGGATTGACGGGCACGAAGTCCGTGCCGGCGTTCTCCTGGGTATCGCGGATTGCCTGCAGGCGCGACCGCCACGCCTCGTAACGCTCCTGGCGCTCGCCGGCTTCAGCGCGTGCCTCGGCGGAGTCCGCGCGGTTGCTGCGCACGTCCAGTTTGCCGTCGGGCGAAAGCACGAGCAGTTCCAGGGCGCCTTCATCGCGGAGCGGACCGAGAGGCGTGCGGTACTCCTCACGCTTGCCGCCGCGGAAGTCCACCAGCACCGGGGCAGCCCGTTCGGAGTTGAGATCAAGGAGGATGTTGGGGTTTGGCAACGCCTTGGTCGGCAGGCGCGGCTGTCCCGGCACCGTGGAGGCGAACTCGAAGCGGCCCCTGGCCTGGCTCCACTCCGGAACCTGGGTCTGGAACGACGACCGCGTCAGGAGTTCACCGCGCGGGACCAGGAGGCGCTCAGCGATGATCCAGTCCCCCAGGATATGGTTGCCATGATGCCCGGTGGCGCGGAAGGTGCCGGCCCAGCGGTGGATCTGGACCGGCGCCAGGTCGGCGGTCACGGGCGAGGTGTCTACGCCCCGATTGTTGGGCGAATACAGGTTTTTCGACTTCGATGCCAGCGCGTGCTGGTCGAACGCATAGCATAGGTAGTCCGACCCGATGGCGACCGGCGGCGTCAGCACCGCCGGCGAGAGCAGATGCCTGGGACGAGCCTCTTCCTCGGTGCGAACCTCGTCGCGCTTGCCGTGGTTCGGGTTCGCGAGACAGACCTGGATGGAATACTCGTAGACGCGGCCCGGCTGTGCGTCCGCGTCGAAAAAGCGCACCAGGCACTTCGCCGGTACACCTTCTCTGCCCGTTGCGCGCGGATCCGAGGGCAACTTGCCGCCCGGGACGATGCCGCCGGGGCCTACCTCAATCGGAGGTGGTCTCTCCCCGCGGAGTCCCTCTTGCGGCAGCCCATGCAGGTCGAAAACGCGACTTTTGCCCTCCAGACGATCCTGGAACTCCTGGGGAAATTGCTTGAGGGGAACGAGCATGAGCCGGGCGTTTGCGCCCATGCCGGGCGATCCTGGGCGGAGTTTCGGCGGGGACGCTGCTCCGGTGCCCTTCACGCCCGGAGCGCCGGCCTGGCTGTCGAGCCCGGTCAGGTCGAGCGGCGGATACGTGCCGCTGATCAGCGCCGGCAGCGGCGTCGCCAGGCCGGGGAAGGTGAGGCCCGCGATACCCTCAGCCTGCTCGTCATCGTAGGCACTCTCGCGTAGTAATTTCTCGATCGCAGGATGGACGGTGACGCGGTCGGTTTCCGGCTCGACGCGATACAACGACTCGGGCGGCTTGCGGCTGCCATCCGGCTGCACCTCGCGGCGCCAGACGTTCAGGCCCACAAAGCGGGGGGTAGTGTCGGGGCGGTCGAAGAGTTCCCCGACGGTGGCGACGCCCAGCGCCTTGCGGAAGGCGTCGAGCTGCTGGCGGTAGGGAAAGGTTGCTGTCACGACGACCAGGCGGTGCGGCCGGATCACCTCCGCCGGGATGCCGTTGTTCACGTCAACCTTTGCCCCGGGCTGAAAACGCATCATCACGCTCTGGGCCTGGGAGTTGTAGTCGAGAGCGAGGACGGCCGCCCGGAGGACGTCAAGCTGCATGTCGCGGGTCGCCCCACGGACGACGTTGCCGACGGGCAGCACGCTCGGGTTGCTGCGCGGCGGCTTCGTGACCGCGACGCGAAACGTCGTCCGCACCCGCTCGGCGGCAGGCATGCCGCCCGGTAACGGCGCCTGCCCTTCCGGCAACTCCGCCCCGATTGGTCCTGGAGGGCCGCCGCCCTTCGGAGCGAATGCCTCGCCCTCACAGTGGATTTCGACCCGGAACTCGCGCACCTCTGCCTGCATGTTCGCCCCAGCTGTCACGCGCAGCTCTCCCTTCATCTGCCCCGGCGCCAGTATGATACTTTTATCGACCTGTAAAGTCCTCGTTTCGGGATTGACTGGCATAGGAACAGCTCCCGACCCGGGGGCCTCTTTGCCGCCGCCGATCTCGGCGACGAGCAGTTCGATTCGCCCCTTGAACTCGCCGCGGTCCACGGACACCTCGACCGTTGTGGTCTCCCCGGGATGGAGAGTCACGTCGGGAACGCGGATGGCTCGCGGCTGGGCTGGCTCATTTCCTTCCGGCCCTCTTCCGGGCAAGCCTGGATCGACGGGTACAATGGGAGCGGGTTGGGGCGGCACGATGGGGCCGCGGGCCTGCGGCTGCACATCGCCGGCATCGGAGCCTGACGACAGCAGGATCGCGCCGACAATCACGGCGAGCAGTAGGGCCGCGGCGCCTCCTCCCAAGAGGAGGAGCTTGCGGGTATCGAACCGACCGGCAACCGTGGCCGCCAGTTTGCGCCGCCCGCCGGGTGCGACGGTGGTGGGTTCGTCCGCGGATGCCGTTTTCTTCGCCGCGCGGATGCCGGTGCGCGGCTTCTCGGCGCCTTTCGAGGAGTTGTCCGCGTCGGTCAGGTCGGTCAGCAAGGGGGCGTCCGCGATCGGTCCCTGGCAGGCGCGGGCGAGGTGCGTGGTCAGGCCGCGCACCGCTGCGTCCGGCAACTGCCACAATTCGTGGAACAGGGGCGACTTCGCCGGGTCGGTGAAATCCTGTTCGCGAAAGAGCAAGTTGTCGCCGTTGTCGTGTTTCTCCCACAGGGCGCGGCCGCCGGCGAGCAAGGCGCGCAGGGCGGTGTAGATGACCAGGTGCGGAAAGCGATCCACCTCGGCATCGTAAACGTGCTGCCGGGCTCGGTCGGGGTGCTGGAAATTGGCGTGGCCGACCTCCCCGGATTGGCTGTTCGCCAGCGCCGGCACGTGCATCCCGTCGTAGTCAATGAGCCGTACGCTGAGCACGCCGCTCTTACCGCCGGGGACGAGCAGGACGTTGCCGTGCTGCAGGTCGGCGTGGGCGATCCCGGCGCGGCGCAGTTCGCGCGTCAGCTTAACCCACATTTGCGAGAGCTTTTCCAGCAATTGCGGCTTATCGACGTGGCCCTTGAGAAAGTCGTTCAGGGTCAGCCCTTCGACCCAGCGCATTTTGACGACGGCATACCAGTCGCCACGAATGCGAATGCCCTCTTCGAGATACTCGAAGTCCACCATGAAGGGCAATTTCGCCTGGCGCAAATGGGCGCTGATGGCGTGGTAGCGTTCGCGCAGGCCGGCGACCTCGCGGGTAAAGCACTTGACAGCCCAGGGAATGCCATCGGGGCCGAAGACCTTGTAGACGGCGGCGAAGTTGCCGGTATAGGGAAGCGGCCAACCGAGAGCGTTGACCTCCGGCTGGCCCTGCTTCAGGTCAGGGTCGTGGAAGCAGACGGTGGGGTTCTGGATCGCCTCGTTGTAATCGGTCGCTTCGGGCCAGGCCATGCCGAGTCCCTCTCTTGGCGGGCGCGGCGCTCGTGAACGGGAGCGACGCCTCAAGGTCGGTGTGCGGATGAAATGCTATTATCCGCGCCGGCAACGTCAGGGTCAACCCGACAGCGCAGCGAACGACCGGCTCACGCCGGTCGTTCGCCGCGTCATTGGCCAACAGCCCGTCCCTGTGGCATTCAATGATGGTGCGTGATTCTGCCACACCAACCCGAAGCGTGAGCGAGGCCCTCGCTTACGCTTCGGGTTAGTGCCCTGCACCTGCGCGCACGGTCATTTAGCGGCCCGGTTCAAAGCTCGTTGGGGCACCGGAGTAATAATCCTCTTCTGCGACCTCCAACCAGATCAGGCCGGGATCGTCCACAGCGATCGCCTCGGCCTCGGCAATGTTCAAGCCGGTGCGTGGCCCGGTGATCGAGTCGGGGTGCTTGTTGAGAGTTATTCCCTGCTTCTCGGCGTATTCGATGGCATCAAAGCCAGTAAGTCTCATGGTCAGACCTCCTCGCTGGAGTCAGGTACGAGAACGACACCTTGCTCATTCGGTCCCCGATTCGGGATCGGTGCCGATGGTGCTGTCGCCACGATGATCGCCTCCGGGAGCGATCCCGTGGCCTGTCCGGCCGCCCGTGCTCCTGCCTTGCGCCGGTGTGCCGCCCACAGCCCCGCCGGAAATACCGGCGTAGGGTGGTCCTTGCTCCAGCGCGTCCTCCTCTTCCGGAGGTGGGGCAGCCAGGCTCTCGCTCAGGTCCGTCGGACGAATGGATTCGATGTCGCTGCCCGGATCGCCGGCCGCGTGGCGCGGGCCGCCTCCGCTCCCGGGTGGGCCGCCGCCGGGATCGACGGGCCGGTCAAACGCTTTCCGCGTCGCGCCAGGCGGGATGTCCTCGGAGCCAGTGTTTGGCTCCATTCTCTGGGATTGCTTCACTCGTTTGGCCACGATTGTTCCTCCGTTCCGGTGGTGATAGTGTTCCGTGAAGAGACTAGACTGCAAGCACCGTGCCAGAGAAATGCCGCCGAAGGCAATCTGCCTTGCGAGGCTGAGGGCTTGCCGTATTGTTGTGATACGGTCTCCTGACCGTGCCACGGGGCCTGACCGCAGGTCTCCTCCGGGTTCCACGCAGGGAGACCTGCGGTCAAAAGCAGTGGCACGGTCAGGAGACCGTGCCACAACAAGCCTCAACGGGCTTGCGAGTCGAGAAGAAGACACCTTAAAAGATATTGAAATTCTCAATAATCCGCGACGGAGCCATCGCGCAGCCGCATGATCGGCCACTGGAACTTGCGGCCGGGCTCGGCGGCGACCTTGGCCATCGCCTTTTCGTCGATCTGCACCCCCAGGCCGGGGCCTTCCGGCAGCGAGGCGTAGCCGTCCTTGTCGATCGTCCACGTCTTGCGGGCGAACGCCTCGCCCCACTGGATTGCCCCTGGCGCCGTCTCGTGGATCAGCAACAGCGGGATCGACGCCGCGACGTGCAGGCTGGCCGTCGCCCCGAGCGGCGACGTTGTACAGTGCGGCGCCAGCGGGACGTGATAGGCTTCGGCGAGAGTCGCGATCTTCTTCATCTGTGTGATGCCGCCGGTGTGGGCGACGTCGGGCTGCAACACGTCGATGCAGCGATTTTGCAGATAGGCGATCATCTCCCAGATGGTGCGATCGCGCTCGCCGGTCGCGAGCGGAATGCGGATTGCCTCCTTGAGACGCTTGAACACCTCGATATTTCCCGGTACTGCCGGCTCTTCGATAAAGAGGATGTCGTAAGGCTGAATCGCGGCGGCGAGTTGAATAAGCGTCGCCGGCGGCACGGCGCAATGGGCGTCGAACATGACCGTGCCGTCCTGGCCGACGCGCTTGCGCGTCTCGCGGATCGCGTTGACCATGCGGTTGATCTCGACCGGGTTGCCGGAGTGGTCGTAGATGCCGTGCGGCGGCACCTTGTGGGCCTTCGCGGTCGGGTAGACGCGGATCTTGTCGCGGCACGGCCCGCCGAGGAGACGGTGGACCGGCACGCCCCAGAGCTTGCCGGTCAGATCCCAGAGGGCCATGTCGATGCCGGCGATCGTGTGGACCATGAACGGTCCGCCGCGCATGTCGCGGTGCGCCCGGAAGAGTTTCTGCCAGAGATGCTCGATGCGCGTCGGGTTTTCGCCGTCGAGCAGCTCGAACAGCGACCGCGTGAGCGCCTCGGCGGCGGTCGGTTCGAGGGCGCTGACCTCGCCCCAGCCGGTGACCTTCACGTTGGTCTCGATCTGGACGTAGACCTTGTGGGCAACGCGGTGTGCCCGGAGGGCGCGGATGCGGACGTCGGCGCCGCGATCCTGCACGTTGGCGGCGGGGTTCTGGGCGACGGCTTCGTTGAGCAGCAGGGCGCCGGCGGCAGCCGCACCGCTCACGCCGAGTAGGGTGCGACGATTCAGTGGCGGCCGGGTTGGTTCCTCGCTCATGGCAAATCCTCCGAGATGGGGGCTGACAGGTAGTATCCGAAGCGGTCCCGCCGAGGTCAATGACCCACTCTTTCTCCCCTCGCCCCTTGCGGGAGAGGGGTTGGGGGTGAGGGGAGAAGGTGCGGGCGGCGCGCCTTTTGCACTCTTAGCTCTGGAGCGGCGCTGTGCCCCGATGCGAACCATCCGACTTCACGAGAGGAGGCAGCCCATGCGGTACATCATCGGCTCAGCAAGCGTCCTGACGGCGCTTGCCCTGATCGCCACGACCGGCGGCCAGGAAACCAAAAAGGCGCTTGATCCCCTCCGTGTGGTGATTCTGATCGACGCCAAGACGAAGGGCATTGCCGCGGAGGCCGACATCAAGCAAATCGACACGACGGGGAAGGCGATCGGCAAGCGGGCAGTCAACGAGGTGCGGAAACCGGGGACGCGCGAGGAACTCAAACGCCTGGAAGGTATTTATGTCATCCAGGGCGCCAAGGTCACCTTGATGGATGGCAAGGAGGTCAATTGCGACCTGCTCCTGTCGGTCGATGTGGGCCAGACCCGGCTGCGCGACGTCAAGTTGATCTCGACCCTCGACGCGCTCTCCGATGGGGGCCGGGGGAAGTGGTACGGTTACACGGCGGAGGTGGGGCCGAAGAAGTGAGCACCTGTTCGTAGTTCCGCCTTCAGGCGGCGCACTCGAAACCGCCTGAAGGCGGAACTACGAACAAAAGCACCCTCGATTCTGCATTAAATGCGCACCCCGGTCTTGAGCGCGAGGTAACGGTTGACCGCGTCGATGGTCAGGCGCTCCGGGACCGTATCGACCACCATTACGCCCTCGCGCTCCAGATTCTGCAGCAGTTCCGCTCGTCCGTGCAGCAGGTCGCGCGCGACGGTGACGTCGTAGAGTTGCTCCGCCGTCTCGGGCGTTGTCGCCGCCAGCTCCTGCAGCGGTACGTCGGCGACCGCCAGCGTCAGCGGCAGGTGGAAACGTCGCAGCAGTTTCACCGCCTCGCGATACTCCGCCGACACCACCGTATCGAGCAGATCCGTGAACACCATCGTCAGCGCTCGCTTGGGATGGCGCGCCGTCAGGTACTGGAACGCCTCGCGATAGTTGACGTAACAGAGTTCCGGCCGAACGCTGTAGAGCGTTTGCAGGAAACGGGCGTACTGGAAACGTCCCTTGGCCGGCGGCAGGTAGACGTGGACCGTGTGCGAGAAGACCAGCAGCCCGAGGTTGTCCTGGAAGCGATGACTGACGTGCGTCAGCATCAGGACCGCGTTGATCGCGTGGTCGAGCTTGGTCAGTCTGCCGACGCGGGCGGCCATCATACGGCCGATGTCGAGACAAAAGATGATATCCTGGCTCTGCTCACTCTCAAATACCGAGGTGATGAGTTTGCCGCGGCGCGCGGTCGCCTGCCAGCCGATGTGGCGGTAATCGTCGTCCACGGTGTAATCGCGGTAGTGGCTGAACTCGCGGCCTGCGCCCGGAATGCGCTTGATGTGATAGCCCCCGATGCGCACCAACGTCGTGCGCAGCATCGCCTCGTAGCGGCGCACTTCGAGCAGGTTGGGGAAGACCTGGACGGCTTCGCGGGCGGCGATGGTGCGGTCGATCCAGGCGAGGCCGAGCGGACCGCGACAGCGAATGTTGATATCGCCGAAGGTGAAGTCGCCGCGATCGGTCGGCAGAAGGCGATAGGACAGGCGGACCCAGGCGTGCCGCGGCAGTTTCGTTTCGAGAACGACGGGCTCGACGGGAAAGCCCGTCGGCGGTTCGTCACGGACGAATCCGACTAGACGGCGCCCGCCGCGATTCTCCAGCAGCAGGACGACCTCGTTCTCGACGCCGACGGAGAGATGCGCGGGACGTTCACGACTGGCGGTCAGTTTCCAGGTGCGGCGAGCGAGGAGGGCGTCGGCGAAGAGGAGGAATAGCAGGCCGATGTCA